>NZ_JAUBQH010000135.1:0-3213 GCF_036701145.1 Microcoleus sp. Pol17C6 | reverse complement strand
TTTAAGTGTGCAGAAGGTACTTGTTTGGCTTCCGGGGGAAATGTGGAGAGCAAAATGCCTTCGGTTTGCACAACTTCGGGGCTGTTGCTGTTGAAAACCGGGATGCTGTCTAGTTGCCCCGGCAAAACGCGCACTTGCTGGGGCACCGTCACAGTGTTCAGCGGGGCCGTTGTTGGAGGCGCTGGCAAATCCAGTTCGTTTTCCGATAGCGGGAATTCTCGCTCGATGATGACTTGTTGGGTCCCAGGTGCGGGGATTGTTTGAGCTAAGGGGAAAATTGGCAAAAACATTGCTGAGAGCGCGTTTAACTGAACTTGCAGAAGATTGCCACATAGCAACCGACACAGAACATTACCACAAGTTGGTTTATATTTTCTGGTGAGGTTGGGATTTTAGGTCTATTTTTGCAGCAATTCGGATATCGCAAATTTTTTGTTCTTCACCTTGACAAAATGTAGAGCATAAATAAGAGCCAGAAGCACTATAGCTGCGCTGGCTCTTATGAGTTGATACTAGAAGTTAACCTGCATTCACTAGAAAAGCGATGAGCTTTTCTGCCGATGGATGGCCTGCACCCCTGAGACAATTTAAGCAAGAGCTTTTTTTGCCTGCTTGCGGCGGGCTGCTACTAAACTTCCCAACCCCATCACCATACCTGCGATAGTGGTTGGTTCGGGTACTGGCTCAGCATCAGGGGAAACTCCGGCCATAACTTTGTCACTGGTGCCAACACGAGACCCATCTACCTGCTGGAAGCGAACCCCTGCCTTAAGCGTACCATTCTGAAATCCCGTCAAGAAAGCATTTTCTGCCTGAGCCGCACTCAGACTGCTGCCAGTTAGCAAAAAGCTAACCAAAGTAGACTGATTTTTATATAAGCCTCCATTAGCGTTTCCACCATTAAAGCTCTTGCGCGGAGTGCTAATGCCATAGTCGAAACCGTTGTGCAAGCCACTAATATCAACATTGTTCCAAAACGCTGTAAAAGTGCTGCCTGCGGTAGATTTAACCGATGCATTAACGCCACTCAATACGTCAAATGCCACGGCAACGAGAGAAGAGTCTGTTGCACCACCGGCTGTGACCTGAGTGCCAGTGGTATTCTTGATGCCTAAATTCAGGAGCAAATCGGCTCCACTTTGGACAAAGTTGAAGTCCAATGTTGCAGTAGCACCGGTGCCGATAACGTTGCCCAGGCTGTTGGTACTACCGTACTCAGGTGCCACGGATAAACTGAATGCTTGGGCTTGCGTTGCAGTTAGTAATGAAGAAGCAATGACTAAACCAGCGGTAGCTAGACACGCGGTTAGTGGTTGGGCGAAGTTGGTTTTCATAAGAGTAATACCTTTTTTATATCGTTGGGGGGATTGACTTTACTGATTTCTTTCGGTACCTGTTTACATCATCTATCATGTAAAGGTATTTGTCTATACATTTTTGATACCTTTACCAAAACAATATTCTTCGAGGTTTATTCTTGAACCTTTCGTAAACTTGGTTGTATCGCAAACGCTAGGATAATTGGTGCTGAAGCATTCCACGGCTAACTATCCGTTATTGCAACTTTCGGTATCATCGGCTGTCACAACCGCTAACTACGTAATTTTACTTTTTGCCAGTTAGAATTTATACAAATAATGAGAAATATGTTGGTCGATCGCCAGATCTACGGCAAAGTAAAATTTAGTTGCACAGCCAGTAAATATAGAATTAGTAACTCTTCCCGGGCGCAGAAACAGGGTTTTAACGACTAAAATACGGCGTGGAGGGCCTGGGTATCGCTGAAAAAACCTGGTAGATCCCAGTCTCAGTGCGTAAGTCCACTACACTTAACGTTATGCAGACACAGCCCAAAAACGGATACAAGCCCCCGACTAATGTTGTGGAAAGATAAAAATTTTAGACTCATGTTCAATTTCCCAGATTCATCTGTGAAGTAAATCTAAAATCTAAAATCTAAAATTTAAAATCTAAAATCTAAAATCGACACAATCCCCGCGTCCCCTACCATTTGAGATTGCATCGGCTCGCCCACCACTGACAAAATAACGTTAGTAACAGACAAATTTTCAATGACAATAATTTTAACCAACGACGACGGCATCAATGCTCCGGGCATTCAAGCACTTTTGCAGGCTGTAGAAGGTAAAACAATTATGGTGGCTCCGCAGGGGCAATTGTCGGGCTGCGGGCATCAAGTGACTGCTCACAGTCCGATTCATGTCGCTCGCCGATAGTCCTTTGAGTATGCTGTAGGGGGAACACCGGCCGATTGCGTGCGTATTGCTCTTCATCACGTTTGTGCGAAGCCAGATTTGGTGCTTTCGGGTATTAACGCGGGCGGCAATTTGGGGGTTGACGTGTATATTTCGGGTACGGTGGCGGCTGTGCGCGAAGCAGCTATGCACGGTATTCCGGGAATCGCAATTTCCCACCGGATTAAAAGGCCGCTCGAAATAGACTGGGATGTCGCTACTCGTTGGACATCGCGGGTGTTGGCCCATTTGCTGAACCGGGAACTAAAGTCGGGGTGTTTCTGGAATGTGAATTTGCCGCATTTAGCGCCGGGAAGTGCGGAACCGGAAATTGTGTTTTGCCAGCCTTCGACGCAGCCACTGCCAGTGGTTTACCGGGTGGAGGGAGAATACTTTTATTATGCCGGAGAGTATGGATCGCGCGATCGGGCGGCGGGGACTGATGTTGACGTGTGTTTTGAGGGTAATATTGCGGTGACTGAGATAATGCTGTGATAGATTTGGGCGATCAAACTATATTTTTTTTCAATAAACTCTAAATAGACGGTGTTAAATTCGATCGGGGACGGAAGGTTTCATTCCAGAAACAGCTTTATCGAAGCAAAAGCAATTTGAAAATAGCGGTTTAGCAGACACTGACTCGCAACAATCCAAAGCAGTTGATGCAGAAACCCGTCAAAGGGCGATCGCGTTCGTTGAGAAGTTACCGGAAGCTGTGCTTGATGAAGCCGTTAAGTTTCTCGAATCTTTGTATGTTAAGGGCGAGCCCGTCGAGTAGCGATCGTACTTTTTGTTGTGAGAAATTTAGCCAGGTTTCGGACAGGGTAAATATACAGTCACCAAATAACTAATTACTCGATCGCACAGTCAAAACTTGCGGCGGCGTCGCATCCGGCGGATACAAGAAATCCACCTGAACCAAACGGCGTTCCCCCGGCTTCATATTCACACTCACCAA
>NZ_JAUBQH010000134.1:0-3220 GCF_036701145.1 Microcoleus sp. Pol17C6 | reverse complement strand
AAGTTACATTATCCGATATGAGGAATTGGTTTACTCACTGCTGTTATTGTACCTCATCTATCTGAGAAACGCTATAGGTCTTTTAAGATTGTCAAATTTTTATTTGAGTTTTTTACTAACGTACATAAATTTTATTTCCCCAAAATACGTCAATATACTTACACACAGAAAAGCATTTAGGATTGCTCTAGATATAGAAAATCATTTAGGATTGCTATACAAGTGATTCCTCAAGTACAAAAGCCGATAGCGTTGGGTTTTCAAAGTGACGAAATTAGTCAGTTAATTACTTTGGAACTTTAACCGCCGATGGTGGCGGATTAACGCAGATAAGTGTTGACAGGATGTACGCAGAGCGTGTGAGATAAAGTATTTAAACGAGATTGTCTTACTCAAAAATCGCCCCATCTAAGCTTGTTTCTCTTAAGTCTGTTCTCGCTAAATTAGCACCTCTTAAATCGGTACTTCTTAAGCACACATTGCTTAAATCTGCATAACTCAAATCAGCACCTTTGAGATTAGCATCAGATAAATTGGTTCCTGATAAATTCGCCCTCACAAGTTGCGATTTACTCAAATTGCTGCCACTCAAATTGGCTGCTGGCATCTGGGCTGCCATTAAGTTTGCTTTGCTTAAATTAGTGCCACTGAGGTTAGCAAAATTTAATTTAGCATAACTCAAATCAATGTTTTCCAAGCAAAGTTCGCTCAATTGCGCGCATCGCAAGTTAGCATTAATAAAAAACCTCTCTCCAATCGCATAACGGCGCAAAAATTCGTCAACTTCCAGCCGAATTAAAACGGGTTCGCAAGTATTTTGGTAGCACCACGATGTCTCCAGCAAACGGGCGGCTGCTTCAATTGCTACCTTGTCGCATTTAGGGATCACCAAGCTATTGCACCCATCCCACTCACCGTTGAGCATGAATGCCATCTCAGAAGCTGCTGCACTTGAGTCGCATAACAAAACGGTTTCTGGTTTGGGTTGCAGCCAGTTCATTAAACCGATCGAGCTGTTGTTTTTCACTGTAGATTCAGGATTTGTGCGTCTTTCTTAATTATAGGTAAAAATATTGAAAACAGTATGCACAAATTCGCTGCGGCTTCAGATAATGAATTAATTGTGTTTGGTGCAGCCAGACCAGGATACCGCGATGCAGAAGTTGCTCGCTGGATTGAATTTATGCAGGGGCATAATATCAAGCAAGTTTGCTGCTTGCTCGCTCAGACGCAACTCATCCGCTACACTGATTTACTGGGAACATATCGGAAAATATTTGGGTGCGATCGAGTTTGCTGGGCGCCGATCGCAGATTTTGAATTGGTGGATCGCGATATTTTAATTGATCGCATATTGCCGTTCTTGGAATCGGCAAATAGCAAAGGCGAACGGGTGGTAGTTCACTGTTCAGGGGGGATCGGACGTACAGGACAGGTTTTGGCTGCTTGGTTGGTCAGCGGGCGGGGATTGTCTAACAAACAGGCGATCGCAGCAGTAAGAAAAACAGGCAGAAATCCCTATGAAGCAGCGATCGTAGCTTGTTTGAAAGGTCGAAACCCCTGGCTAGTCGTTGAAGAACTTAATGCTCTCTTAGATGATTGTCGCCTTGCTGCGAGGAATGATACATAGCACTATACCAACTATATACAGCACTTCCGGATGTTATGAGGTACAGTAGCAGCAATTAGTAAACCAGTTTTTAAGATGTTTCGGATTAATTAAGTCAAGAGCCACAGCAATTATCCTGTCAACCATTTTAGTGCTGGTTGGTGAAAACTGTCGTAATAAAGATTTGAGTTGCGACCACCATAATTCAATAGGATTAAAATCAGGAGAGTATGGGGACAAACACAAGATAGAAGCACCCACTGCTTCAATCATAGGCTTAATTGAATCTACTTTATGCGCTGGTAAGTTATCAATTCACGTCTACTGCTCCCGACCACAATTGTGGCACTAAACATTGAGCGATAAATACCTCAAATGCTTGGCTATCCATCGAGTTGTCCATGGTCATTAATGCCACTACTTGGGTGAGACTAATTGCACCAATTAGTGTGACTTTTTTGCCTCGATAAAAAGGTTTGACCGCATAGGCTCTAGTCCCTAGTTGGGAACGTGCATGACTTCTGCTTAAACCTAGCAATACTCCAGTCTCATCTAAAAAGACTAGATTTTTTGGCTCGATATCCTTAACTTTTTCCCAATACTCTAAGTAAGTCGGTGCGAAAAAACCTAACTATGTTAAAATAAGTAAAGACAGGGAATACGTCTACCAAGGTAACTCAATATATGGGCGCTAGATTAAGGATATTTCTGACACAAGAGCAAGATAAAACTCTATTAAAATTGAGAACTGCGAATGTTCCCCAAAAAGTCAAAGACCGAGCTCTTGTAGTCAGATTAAATGCACAGGGCTGGTACGTTGAAAAAATAGCAGCTCATTTTAACTGGACTCCACAAACAGTGAGAGAGGTTTTACATAAATGGCAAAAACTAGGAATGGAAGGTTTTTGGGAGTTGTCAGGTCGAGGAGCCAAACCGAAGTGGAAAGAAGCAGACATAGAGTTTTTAACAGAATGTCTCAAAAATGAACCCCGTACATACAATAGTGTTCAATTAGCTAAAAAATTAGAAAAAGAGCGCTCTATTAAACTAAGTCCCGACCGATTAAGACGAATACTAAAAAAAAAGGGTTTATTTGGAAACGAGCGAGAAAGAGCCACAAAGGAAAACAAGAAAGCATAGCACGCCAAATCAAACAAGCAGACCTAGATATGCTGGAATGGGCTGCTGCTGCAGGAGAGATCGATTTAAAATATTTAGATGAATCAGGATTTTGTGCATGGAGCGAGCCTGGTTACACTTATTACAAACGAGGCGAGCAAAAACGTCTGGAACAAACTTTACGGCGTGGTCGTAGATTAAGTATTGTAGGACTTCTACAACCTGAAATCAGCTTTGTTTACGGTTTGGTAATTGGGGGTGTCGATCGAAAAGCTTATATCAAAATGATGGAGTCAGAGGCTCGCTCGGCAGAGAGGAGTAAACGAATTAGAGTAATAGTACAGGATAATGGCCCCATACATCGATGTAAGGAAGTCCAAAAATTATGGTCAAAGTGGGAAAATCAGGGTCTATATATAGCGATCGCAAATCATTCATAAATCGATTGAGGGTTCGATCGAGCATGAGTTTCATGAGAATGTTAGCTCAAAA
>NZ_JAUBQH010000055.1:0-46536 GCF_036701145.1 Microcoleus sp. Pol17C6 | reverse complement strand
GGACGCGGTGCACAATTGCAGTTACCCGAGAGTTATAGCGGCGGAGATCTCAGCCAATATCTGGACGTGGTGGTTCAAAAGCTGGAATCTTTGGGGCCCTACTATCAGCAGGTAGCTCAGTCACTCAAACAGAATCCATCCGCATTCGTCATCTGGGCTTTTGACTCGAAGGTTGGTAAATCAGGTGTTCTGAGTAATGTCACCATTGCTACAGAGCCAGTTGGATCTACAGTGACAATAGATACATACTTGGATATGATTACCAAACAATTACCCAGCGAATATCGCGTAGTGGAGCGGAAGCAGGTGTCGCTTGACCGCTATCAGGCGGGTCAGATCGTGATAGAAGCAACAATTTCGGGTGTAACTGCCAAACAGATAATGTACACGATTAAGCAGGGGAGCAATATCTGGATTGTTGCATTCTCTACCAGTGCTGAGGAATTTGAACAGCGCTTGCCCTCGTTTCAACAAAGTATTAACACGTTTTCAGTGAGCGATTAGCTCGACTTTTTTTCCAGCGAACATTGTAGGTCTGTTGTATAAGCTGATACTAGGTTGCGTTCAAAGAGCTTATTCTAAAATGTGGGAAATAAGTCATGGAGCGCAAGCGTTCCGGATTAGATGCTAGATTGACAAGTCCAGGACAAAGTTCAGCGACTACCTTAGACATTGACTTGAATATTCGGTTATTAAAGTAGTTTTCTCGTAAATCTTCCCACAGATGTTCAACGGGCATTAATTCGGGGGTATAAGACGGTTGAGTCAAAAGCCGAATATTTTCGGAAATTTCAAATTATTTGACATTTATCACCCTCAACTAGATTCTACATCAGAATGCAACTTGGTATTACATCTTGCATTATTCTCAAAAACAGGCAAGATGCCTGTTCCACACAACTCAATGTTATTGTGGAACGGGCAAGATGCCCGTTCCTAAACAGCTAATTGAGAATAGTGCAACATCTCAGTTCAATCAGATATCTGTAGGGGTACGGCAATGCCGTGCCCTTACCTTTCGCACTTAAACTCATCAAACTTCACCACTTCCGACTCCGGTTTCCGCGTATCAAAATAGTAGCTGCTAACCGTACCCTCCCCCGTATCAAAAATAGTAAAAGCCGTAATATCGTTGCTATCAATATACGGCAGCGGCCGCCCGTCTTCTCCCAACAAAGGCGCAACAGTCGGCACCACAGGTTCCAGTCCGTTCGGGTCTCCAATTGCGCTGTAATCTTCCCGATATCCCGGCGGCACAAATCGGCGCTTTTCCCCCGCAAAAGCACCGTAACTGTTGCCCACATTAGAAGTCTCCAAAAAGTGCATTCCGCTGGAACTTACAAACCGATTCCACAAGTGCGAATGTCCGTAAAATACCAACTGCACCCCCGCTGTTTCTAGTAGCGGCACTACATCCCGAATCAGATAATCTTGCTGTTTCGGATACTCGTAACGCACCATTTTAATCTCGCCATCGAGAGCGCGATCGACTATTTGCACTGGGTCAGTATAAGCAGGTACAATATTGTCACCCAGAGAATGCGGCGGGTAGTGAAACATCACAATTTTATATTTTGCCTGCTGGAATTCCGCACTCTTTAACTCTTGTTGCAGCCAAGTATATTGAGCGCTGCCCTTGACAATCGGCTCAAAAATATGCTGTCCGTATCCCCATTTTTCGGGATTATTAAAATCTTCGTCTCGTTCCCGATACCTGCCTCTCGCACCCGGATCTAAATTCGGAGTTCGCCAAATATTCGCAACGTATAAAGTCACTAACCGCACGTCCCCAAAAGTCACAGCATAGTAATTTTTGCCTCCCGGTAAATTAAAAATCTCGTCATAGGTATCGCTATTAAAACTATTGTTTTTTAGCCATATTTCCCGCACAGAAGAGTCATTACTAGGATTCAAAGATGCAGCACGTTGAGCGTATATTTTCTCGGCAGCCGCGCGGGGAAAAGGATCGTTAAATTGGTCATTGAGTTTGCTGTTGGTTGCAAAGCGACCCATGATTTCGTGATTGCCAATGGCGGGGAATAAAGGCGCGTGTTGGATCAGCTCGCCGCCGCTGTAAACGGTTTTGATGCCGTTTTTGTCGAGTTCGGAAAATGCGCGACCTTGCAGCGCGGGAAAGAAGGCGCGGCCTTGGTAATCGTCAAACCATTCAGAAGCGCGATCGGGTATATTAATTAAATCCCCTGCCATAAAAACCGCGTCAACTCTCCCAATTGTTTCGGCTACTTTCTGGAGATTTGCTGCTGTCATAGGCATCAATTGATGGTCGGAAGTGAGGAGAATTTTGAGCGGAATTCCGGCTGCTGGTGTCGGAGAAAGAGTGAAAACTTTGCTGCTGACAGATGCGCCGTTTTTCCTTTCGCTGGTGACTCGATAAGGAATGCGAACACCGGGCATTAAATTGGGGAGTTCTGCTTCATGGCGCCAGATGTCGCGGACAATTGGATTGCTGCCAATGATGGTTTGTTTCATTTCATCGGAAATGCGCGAGTCTTTGTCTTCGCGAGTGCGGCTTAGCTTAGTAGTATTGGCCGTCACAATTTGATTCAAATTTTCGCCGTAAGCAACAGTGTTGCGAGTACCAGCAAACTCGGTGAACCAGACAACTCGCACCGAGTTTGCTGTTGGGAGTTGCAGAAACGGATCGGTTAAAAGCTGAGGTTTGTTAAGGTAAGATTGCATCATGAAACCTAGCAATAGGACAATCAAAATCAAAACAGCAAAAAACCAGGGATTGCGAGAATAACCTTGAGAAACTTCTACTTTATTGGGCAAAGGCGTTAACATAAGTCATTAGTCATTAGTTGTAGGGGGGGTTTCACCAGCCAAACAGAACTGCCGCCCCAAATACATATAAACCCGCTCCGCAAACTTTAAATTTTAAACTACCAACGTTATCAAAAAGTTAACAAATTAGTAAAATATCTCACATCTAACAAACTTCAACTATTTTTTCACATCTTCTGATCTCTCCATTCTCTTTCTCTGCGCCCTCTGCGGTTCATAAAAAAAAATCAAAAATGACTGAGACTTGCGATATAACATTTTTAACACCCTTCCTTCAATCTAAAATCTAAAATCTAAAATCTAAAACCCCATGACTCGCCACCTTCTCAAGGCTAACTGCAAAACCGTACACTTGGGCGGTTTTTCTCCGAGTATCGAACCTGCTTTAAGGGTGGATTCGGGCGATCGCATAGATATCGAAACCTATTCAGGATATTATGTTGCTGACAAGGCCCCGCCCGAATTTCTGACGCCGGAATTTTTAGATATTTGTCAGAATTTGCCTCCCCACCGCAAAGTTGGCCCCGGGCCCCACTTGCTGACAGGCCCGATTTATGTTAACAATGCCGAACCGGGAGACGTTTTAGAAATTCACATTGAGGATGTTTACCCAAGTTTGCCAGTAGGATTTAATGCAATTCGCGCCGGATGGGGAGCATTACCTGACTATTTTTCCGAACCTAAATTGCGGTTTATTCCGCTAGATTTACAGCAAAAAACTGCGGAATTTCCCCCAGGTAGCCGCCTTGGGATTCCCCTGCATCCTTTTTTTGGAATTATCGGCGTCGCCAATGCCGAAATCAACCGTTCTTCTATTCCTCCAGAGCGCTACGGCGGCAATATGGACAATCAGGAACTCCAAGCAGGAACACGGTTATTTTTACCTGTTTTTCTGCGAGGCGGTTTACTGTCCATCGGCGACGGACATTCGGCACAAGGAGACGGTGAAGTTGACGGGACTGCCCTTGAAACTTCGATGAACGGGACTATTAAAATCATCTTACGCAAGGATTTTATTTTGATGTTTCCGTTTGCAGAAACGCCCACTCATATTGTAATTATGGGATTCGGTAGAACATTAGATGAAGCGTTTGAGGTGGCGGTCAAACAGACGGTTTATTGGTTGCAAAAGTTTGCAGGTTTCAAAGAAGAAGAGGCTTATGTTTTGTGTTCCATCGCGGTAAATTTTCGGATTACGCAGGCTGTCAACAATCCCCAAAAAGGAGTTCACGGAATGATTCCCAAGTGTATTCTGCTCGATGTGAACATTATTGACCACCGAGTTTGAGGTAAAATGATAACACGCGATCGCCAAAAAAATTAGGATCGCGATCGCACAAACGGCACAAATTTGTCACTGCTGTGGTCGATCGGGATCGCCATCCTGTTGACAATTAAGCTTAAAATAGGATAAGTTACCAGTTCTACCTAAATCGAACTCAACATGAAAAACCAGACTGACGATGTTGCCAAAAAAGATTTAGTCGATCGAGCTTTTGGGAGTGCAGAAATACCAGATCCGACAGCGTGGGTGCACGAACATTATTTTCTGGCTAATTTCGCCCATACTCTGGCCCACATCCAAGAACATATGTCTGAAGACAGTTGCGAAATCGGCGAGAATGGTGAGTCTGGCGAGGGGATATTATCGATCGATGCCAAAATTAGAGATATGTTGAGAGCTACTTTTAGCGACGACGGCTGGCAGTATGTCGAAAGTTTATTGTGAGTTTGGTACAATCCCTAAGTATTTGTACCTTCATAAGTTGAGCTCGTAAATGATACCACTTTCACAAAAGAATGCAACTGTAGCCGGGTGATCTAAACCCTTAGATCATTCGTTATCCCCAATTTTTTAATCTCAAATATCAAATCTCAAATAATATCACTTTCATCCCCCAAGACAGACTCGCAATTCAGACTGCCTGCGTGCATTTCCACCCCAATTTGAAGTAAATTGGACTATTGTGATGTAGGATACTTTAGATGGGGGGGAAATTACTGTCGCTAGGAAATTCGATCGATCGCAAAAACGCCGCACTTTCTTCCGGCAAAGCAGTATTGATAAACATCCCGCTGCCCAACTCAAACCCAGCTTGCTTGGTGACTCTGGGAATAATTGCGATATACCAGTGAAAGTATTTTGTTGCCCGTTGGGCGATCGGCACCGATCGAATATTATAGTTGTAATCGGGATTGTTCAATCCGTAATAAAACTTAGCCAGTACAGTTTTCAAAGTATCAGCAAGATCGGTAAGTTCCGCATCAGTAATTTCATCAAACGAAGATGAATGGCGGCGCGGAAAAATCCAAGTGTGAAACGGTGAAAGTGCAGCGTAAGGGATAAAAGCCACAAAATGTTCACTCTCACAAATCACTCTTTCCTTCGCCGCTAATTCATCTTCCAAAGTTCGGCAAAACAGACATTCTCCCGTGTCGTCAAAATATCTAATAGCTTCGTCGATGCGACTGCGAAATTGGCTAGGTACAACCGGCGTCGCTGCTATCTGCGAGTGGGGGTGTTCGAGAGAAGTTCCGGCAGTTTCCCCATGATTCTTGAAGATAATAATTGTTTCAATGTAAGGATTTTTTCTAATTTCTACATAGCGCTGGCGGTATACTAAAAGTATGTTTTCAACTTCTTCAACGCTCAACAAAGCTGTCGTCAAATCGTGTCGCGGGTGTTCGACAATTACTTCGTGAACGCCGATTCCCGCCATCGTGCGGTGAATGCCCGATGATATCCTCATCCATTCTGCTGTCGGGGAGAGAGCGGGATATTTGTTATAAATTGCCCTGACTTTCCAGCCAGTGCGATCGCCCAAACGGCAAGTTTCTAAGGTTCCGTCTTCCTCATTTCCCACGCAAAAGGGGCAATCGGCACGGTGCGGTGGCACTACGGCAGCCCACTTTTTTTTGTTTGCGAATTGATCCGGTCTTGTCGCCCGTTCGGTGGCGATGATTACCCAATCTCTGGTAATTAGATTTTGTCTAAGTTCAGACATTTTCTTACCTTCAGTTTCCGGGTCAAATTGTCTCTTATTTTAGATACATGATTTGTGATTTGTCATCGCTTTTTTGTAAAATCTTAATAAATCTTGATTTTTATTTTTCCGGCTTGTAGTCTGCTAGATACCCGAATTATTCAATAATTCTGGTGTCTAAAGTGGGTAAAGCTAATAGCAGTTTGAACAAGTGAAAAAGAATCATAAAAGCGTTGCTAAATCCCAATCATTCGCGTGCATCAGCGGTTAAAGTTTCTCACCGAGCCATTCCCTCCCCCTCGCCAACAACTCATCCAAACTTTCCACCGGCCAAAACCGCACCTTTCCATCCTCCGAACCAGTTATTAAAAAGTTGCCGTCCCGACTAAAACAAATACCATTAATCGGACTTTTCAATTCCACAAAATCAGCCTCACCTTTGAGTAAATTTCCCTGATAGCCGCTAAAGTCGGCTAGTAAATTTCCCTTCAAGTCCCACAATTTGGCGGTTCCGTCTTGTGATGCAGTGGCGATCGTATCTCCTTTGGGGCTAAAGCTGACACTTGTTACCGAGTCATGATGTCCGGTGAATGTTACCAAGCAGTTGCCCTGCAAGTCCCATAATTTGGCGGTTTTGTCATCTGAGGCAGTAGTGATCGCATTTCCTTGAGGGCTAAAACTAACACTTGTTACCCGGTAACTATGTCCAATGAATGTTATCAAACATTTGCCCTGCAAGTCCCACAATTTGGCTGTTTTGTCATATGCGGTAGTAGCGATCTCATCTCCTGTGGGGCTAAAGCTGACACTTGTTACCGAGTCATGATGTCCGGTGAATGTTACCAAGCAGTTGCCCTGTAAGTCCCACAATTTAGCGGTTTTGTCATCTGAGGCAGTGGCGATCGCATCTCCTTCCGGGCTAAAACTAACACTTGTTACTGATTTATTATGTCCGTCGAATGTTACCCAGCAGTTGCCATGCAAGTTCCACAATTTGGCTGTTTTGTCATCTGAGGCGATGGCAATCGCATTATCAATTGGGCTAAAACATACACTATTTACCGAGTAATTATCTCCCGAAAAATTCGCCAAACAGTTGCCTTGCAAGTCCCACAATTTTGTCGTACCGTCTCTAGAGGCAGTAGCCAGTAAATCTTTAGTTTGACTAAAACAGACACAATTTACCGAGTAATTATTTCCGAGTAAAGTCACCAAAGGCTCGCCTTGCAAGTCCGACAATTTAGCGGTCTTGTCGCTTGAGGCGGTGCCAAATGTATCTTGACTGCGACTAAAATTAACACCAGTCATCCTATAATAATTATATCCAGCGAAAGTAATCCAGCAGTTGCCCTGCAAATCCCATAATTTGGCTTTATTGTCATTGGATGCAGTAGCGATCGCATCCCCATTTGGGCTAAAACTGACACTCCTTACCGAGTCATAATGTCCGGTGAATGTTACCAAGCAGTTGCCCTGCAAGTTCCACAATTTGGCAGTGTCGTCAGATGAGGCGGTGGCGATCGCATCTCCGTTTGGGCTAAAACTGACACTATTTACTGAGTTATTATGTCCGGTGAATGTTACCAAGCAGTTGCCCTGCAAGTCCCACAATTTCGCAGTGCCATCAGATGAAGAAGTGGCAACCGCATTTCCATTCGGACTAAAACTGACACTATTTACTAAACGATTATGTCCGGTAAATGTTACCAAGCAGTTGCCTTGCAAATCCCATAATTTCGCGGTATTATCTCTTGATGTAGTGGCGAGTGCATCTCCTATCGGGCTAAAACTAACACTTGTTACCGAGTCATAATGTCCCATAAAAGTCACCAAGCAATTGCCCTGGAAATCCCATAATTTCGCGGTGTTATCTCTTGAAGTAGTGGCAAGTGCATCTCCTATCGGGCTAAAACTAACACTTGTTACCCAGTCACGATGTCCGGTGAATGTTTTTAAGCAGTTGCCCTGCAAGTCCCACAATTTGGCGGTGCGTTCATCTGAGGCAGTAGCGAGCATTTCTCCATTCGGACTAAAACTGGCACTCAATACACAGTCATTATGTCCGGCGAAAGTCATCAAGCAGTTGCCCTGGAAATCCCACAATTTGGCCGTGCCGTCATCTGAGGTAGTGGCAATCGCGTCTCCTATTGGGCTAAAACTAACGCTTGTTACTGAGCTGTTATGTCCGACAAGTACACGCCGTTCGCGGATTTTAGCCATAATTACCTGCAAGGTTAACAAAGGACTGATAGTGGGATATTCCGAAAGCGGAGGATTATCTGGTATCCACTTCTTTAAATCTTCTCCGGCTTTGATAGCTACCCGCAAGGCTTCTCTTTGTTTTCCGTCTGACTGAAAAAGATTTAACGCATCGTGTCCAGCTTCTTCAATGGTGAGAATTTCTCTAACTTGTCTGCGGGTTGCTTTTAATAATTGATTATATCTCGTCAGTTCTTGCCGTTCATCAGCTTGACTGGCATCTAAAAAATCATTATCCTCATCGCTTAAACGTTTCCCCACTTTCCACTGCAACGCATCATCCAACGCTTTGCCGCGCAACAGTCGGGAAGTATCTTGACGATTTGAGGCGATCCAAACGGCGAAGTTTTCCTGGTAGGGGCGGAGTTTCGCTAATTCTTGCTGTACCCAATCGAGGTCAAATATTTCTCGATAAATAGGGTTGTAAACTTGCAGTTGACCGTGTTTTTTAACAACTAACCCCGATAACTGTAACTCCATTTGGTCGGGACTGTTATCAGCGGCGACCCCCCCCAGCCCCCCCTTGCTAAGGGGGGGAGTAAGATTGTCTTTTTCCTCCTCTGCTAACCGAGGATTAGAGCTATCTTTCTCACCCCTTTCTAAAGAAGAATTAGTGCTATCTTTCCCCCCCCTTAGCAAGGGGGGGTTAGGGGGGGTAATAATTTGCTGATAGATGCCCAGGAGTTGGCTGGTACGCTGTTGGTTGCTGAGGATGCGATCGCGAATTGTTCCGAGGTGTTGGGGATTGTCGTTCTCTGCCCAATTGTTAATAATGTAAGCTTGTACCAGTTCGGCAATGTCAGGATTTCTGGTTTCTGCTTTTTCTAGGACAATTTTACAAAGTTTTTGAGTCCAAAAAGGCTGTCCGCCCGTCCAGTCTATAATCTCATTTAAAACCTGAATCGGACGCTCGACTTTTCCTTCTAAGCCTTTCGCTAAAGGTGCAGCTTGTTCCTGAGTAAAACCTTTTAATTCAATGGCTTCACCGATATTAAATGGCGTGCGCTTTTTATCTTGAATCAAATCTGAAGGTGTGGCGACGCCTAACAGACAAAAAGTGAGGCGATTGTAGTCTGGATTTTGGGTACGAAGATTGTATAAGCTTCTGATAAAAGCAAATAGATCGTCTGCCGAAAAATTAAAACTGAGAACGCTATCTATTTCATCAATAAAAATGACTATTTTTTCGGGAACCTGCGACAGCATCACCGATTCAATAAAATCCCGAAATCGGCCCAAGGGAGACAGCCAACTTCGTTGCTGCAACCAGTTTTTTAAATCAACATCCAGCTTTAATTTTTTAGCCAAAGTATGAAGTATATTAGCATACCACTGTTCGGGATGCTCTAATTTCGTCTCGTCGCCAGACAAGTCAATAACAACCGATACAATGCCTGCGGTTCGCAGTTGCTTGATAGTTTGAAGCGCTAAGCTAGACTTACCTATTTTGCGAGAATTGAAAACATAACAAACTTTGCCTTCCAGCAACGCTTGATAAAGCTGACTATCAGCTTCTCGCGTTACATAGGTTTGGTTATCTTCTGGGAGAGATGATTCAGCTATATATTGATAAGTCATAGACGCACCGAGAAATATTTACGGTACAAATCGCAGCGGGGAAAACAATCATTATGTTTCACTCGCACCAATCCCATACTTTCTAACTTAAATGTTTGATGACTTGCCAGGATCATCGGTTGATTTGTAGTTACGATTACTCGGTAAATATTTGCGAGTTCAGGACAGAGTTTGAGCTTGCCTAAAAGTTCTCGCAAGTGATTAATAAAGGGACTTTCTTCAGTAGGTGAAATTTCCAAAAGCTTAGTCAGAGAAGATTGAGGAGTTTGCAGGTAAGCAAATGCAGTTTGCACCAGATAAGGATAACCACCAAACATTTCCATAAGTTGTTGAATCTCGTCTGTACTCAGCCAATTGTGTCTATACTGCCGCGCTAACTGCTGCACTTCTTCCAGGGTAAAATCTGGCAAAGGTACAGTCAACCCAACACCCGCCAAAGGGGATGAGTTGATATCAAGAGAACCGTAAACTTCTGTAGCGTGAACGACAATTAACCGGATTTTTTTCCAGATTGCACTGCAGTCCTCGCTCCTTTTAGCTGTCTCATTCCACGAACGCAGTAAGCGACAAAAATCCACATTAAAAGTAGCTTGCTCAAACACCAAGTCTACTTTCTCTAATACCAGTACAAAAGGTTGAGAAAAATCTTTGAATAAATACTCTTCTAAATATTGAGTGACGTTACTGTGAATACCTAAATAGTCAGCCCAATGTTCCACTAATTTATTCTCCAACTCCAGTAAGTCGCCCAGAGTAACACACAACCACTGCAATAATTTCCGGTAATCCCCCAAAATTTCACTGTCAGCTTCCTCAAAACTGATGAGTGCAGTTTTGTAACCTTCTTGCGACGCGCGATCGAGAATTTTATTTACCAGTAAAGTTTTGCCCATTTTTTGAGGAGCTTTAATCCGAATGAGCGCTCCGTTTTCTAAAATTTTATCATAACATTTATACTCGCAATCGCGCTCTACATAGAATTCAACTTGTTCTGGATTGTCAGGGGAACTTTCACAAGTTGCTTTTAATTCCTCGCTAACTAATTTAGGTTTATACTTGGCAAATAGCGGGATTAATTGATGGCGCTGTGGGAAGTGTTCGCCCGGTTCATTTTTAAAACCAAATAACTTGCATATCTTTGAAATACGATGTCTGACACTTGATGTTTCGATGCCTAGCGAGCTAGCTATCGCTTTCTCTGACTTCCCTTGCAAAAACAGCTTTAGCGCCTGACCCTGTTTATCATTTAGCTTTTCGTACTTTTCCTCAAAGTCTTTTCGTTCCATCATCCGCATACCTGCCTTAGCGCTTTACCTACGACTCTTACTAATTTACCACAGTTGTCCGCTTCAGCCCCAATTGCCAGTTTAATTTCACAAATTGACAAACACCAGCTAATTTGTGAAGTTTTTTTCACAAACCCTTCAACTCAATTGTCAAAAAAAGGGGTAATTCCCCGGCAATTGACAACTTTGTCGAATTTATTTGTCAACTCAATAATAGTAATAAAGTTAGTTTATTATCGAAATTGTAGAGAGTGGAATTAACTAAATGAAAACTTTAAAACGGCTGCACCAGAACAATACTACATCAGCTAAAAAGGTAAAGCAAGTGAAAAAATCTGACAATTCCAACATCAAGTGGTCGATCGAGAAAGTTGTAGTACCGATCGCGATCGCCCTAATTCCGTTAGCAACAACGTACATCACCCCTCAAAATACCCAACAACCGCCAAATCCAGCGATCGAGCACACGACTCCACCGTTACCATAACATCGGATGCGATCGCCCTTGTTAAGCTAACTGCAACTGCACATTCTGCAACTTGCAAATAGCTTTCAAGACTTGCGCCAACAAGAGCGATCGCTCTGGGTCAATCAAATTCAATTCCGGTAAAATCTGATAAGTACAAGGATTTCCCCGCGTCACCCGCACAAACCGATAACTTTCGCCATTCGTTGTCAATCCCCAAACAGACGATTGCTGCTGCAAACTTTTATAAGTATAAGTCAGCAATTGCGGCAAACCGGCCCAAGGATCGATCGCACTATTTTGCGCCTCGACTACCAAAATCCCAAACTGTGCCGCCGCGAGTTCTGCATCCGGCTGATTTACGGCTAAGACATCCAACCGCCATTTAATTAAAGTATTCCCATCCTCAACCTCGATGGGGATGCTATCTTCCATTGTCAGCACGATCGGAATATCAAAAAATCCTGCTAATCTCATTAAGGGTGAAAGCACTAAAATTTTAACCAGTTCTTCTGAAACTTTTCCGGCGGATAAGTAGCGTCGAAAGTCAGTTCTAATTTTTAATATTTCCTGCAGTTCTAATTCTGACAGCGGTTCCAGAGAGAAAAAATCTGTGAAGGCGTCTCCTTCTCGCTCTTCCAGTTTGAGAAGGCGGCGAACGTCATTTAGCGAAACTTGGCTTGCTTCTAAACTTTGGGTCATGCTTTCCCCTATCATTCAGGTTGAATAATTCTTTTCAAGCAGCTTCACATCATTATATTATTAAACTAAAATTTTTACAAAATTTTATATAAAACATTGGCCCAAAACCAAGCTTGAGCGAACTTTATTTAGCCTCCAAATTCGAGGCAATTATAATTTTTAAATAAACAGCCCCAGCCCCAAAATTTACACAATAACCAAAATTCTTAACGAAACTAAAGATATTTTTGCGGTCAATTGCGTACAAAATAGTTTAAAGAAGTAGATGCAGTTACAGAAAAAGCAATGTCACAAGATACCATCGAATCAATTCTTCATGAAAAACGCCTATTTCACCCGCCCGCTGAATTCTCAGAAAAAGCACACATCAAAAGCTTAGAAGAGTACCAAGCCCTCTACGATAAAGCCAAAGCTGACCCCCAAGCATTCTGGGCAGAACTTGCCGCCCAAGAATTGCACTGGTTCCAAAACTGGGATACCGTGCTCGACTGGCAGCCGCCTTTTGCTAAATGGTTTGTCAACGGCAAAATTAACATTTCTTACAATTGTCTCGATCGCCACTTAACCACTTGGCGCAAAAATAAAGCCGCCCTGATTTGGGAAGGCGAACCCGGAGACTCCCGCACCCTCACCTACGCGCAACTCCACCGCGAAGTCTGCCAAATGGCGAACGTCATCAAACAATTGGGAGTTCAAAAGGGCGATCGCGTCGGCATTTATATGCCCATGATTCCCGAAGCTGCGATCGCCATGCTAGCCTGCGCCAGAATCGGTGCAGTACACAGCGTTGTTTTTGGCGGATTTAGTGCAGAAGCTTTGCGCGATCGGCTTAACGACGGCCAAGCAAAACTCGTCATCACCGCAGACGGTGGCTTCCGCAAAGATGCCGCAGTTGGCCTCAAAGAACAAGTAGACAAAGCCCTCGCCAACAACGTCACACCCAGCGTTACCAACGTTCTCGTCGTCCAGCGTACCAAACAGCAAGTGCACATGGAACCCGGGCGCGATCTTTGGTGGCACGACTTGCAAAAAGACGCCTCCGCCGACTGCCCCGCCGAACCGATGGACAGCGAAGATATGCTGTTCGTACTCTACACCAGCGGAAGTACCGGAAAACCAAAAGGAGTCGTCCACACCACAGGTGGCTACAACCTTTACACCCACATGACAACCAAGTGGATCTTCGACATCCAAGATACCGATGTCTACTGGTGTACGGCAGACGTAGGCTGGATTACAGGCCACAGTTACATAGTCTACGGCCCGCTTTCCAACGGCGCTACCACAATCATGTACGAAGGTGCGCCCCGCGCGTCCAACCCTGGCTGTTTTTGGGATGTGATCGAAAAATACGGCGTCACCGTTTTCTACACTGCACCCACTGCGATCAGAACATTCATGAAAATGGGTGAACACTTGCCGAATGCGCGCAATTTGTCATCTTTACGATTGTTAGGAACCGTCGGCGAACCGATCAATCCCGAAGCTTGGATGTGGTATCAGCGCGTAATTGGCAACTCGAATTGTCCGATCGTCGATACTTGGTGGCAAACAGAAACCGGGGGAATTATGATTACCGCTTTGCCCGGTGCAATTCCTACAAAACCCGGTTCTGCCACCCTACCGTTCCCCGGAATTGTGGTCGATGTTGTTGACCAAGATGGCGAACCAGTCACTAACGAAAGCGGCGGTTATTTAGTGGTGAAACATCCTTGGCCGGGAATGATGCGTACACTTTACAACGATCCCGATCGCTTCCGCCGCACTTATTGGGAATATTTGCACCCGAAAGATGGCGAATTTGTGTACTTTGCAGGGGACGGCGCGCACAAGGACAAAGACGGTTATTTCTGGGTAATGGGCCGCGTTGACGATGTAATTAATGTCGCCGGACACCGACTCGGCACAATGGAAGTCGAGTCAGCTTTGGTATCGCATCCAGCGGTGGCGGAAGCTGCGGTTGTTGGTAAACCTGATGAGATTAAAGGTGAGGACATTGTGGCTTTTGTCACGCTGGACAACTCGCAGCAACCTAGCGATGAATTGGCTAAGGAATTGAAGCAGCACGTTGTTAAGGAAATTGGGGCGATCGCCCGTCCCGGCGAAATTCGATTTACTGATGCTTTGCCGAAGACTCGAAGCGGGAAGATTATGCGGCGTTTGCTGCGTTCTTTAGCTGCGGGAGAAGAGGTTTCTGGGGATACTTCGACTTTGGAAGACCGGACGGTTTTGGATAAGTTGCGCGGCGGTGCGTAGGGGTATTTTTTTCAGGGCAGGTTCTTAATAGCAGTAAGGTGCGCCCGGTCGTGCACCTTACTCTTTCTGCTTATGCTATGTTAGATATTTTTACTGTAGTAATGAATTATTTGGCTCATCTATTCTTATCAAAAGGCACGCCAGAATCCCTGATCGGCAACCTCTTAGGAGATTTTGTCAAAGGAACGGCAGTCAACCTTTATCCCGAGGAAATTAGAAAGGGCATCGATTTGCACCGCAAAGTAGATAGCTACACGGACTCTCACCCGATAGTGCGATCGAGTAAAAGCCTTGTTTCTTCCCACAGACGAAGGTTTGCTGGAGTTTTGATTGACGTGTTTTACGACCACTTCTTAGCTAAAAATTGGCTGGAATATTCAGAAATTCCGCTCCGGGATTTTTCTCAGGATGTCTATAAAATCCTGCAAGACAACCGCGATATATTACCTGACTCTCTCCAGCGGGTGTTGCCCACAATAATTGCCCGCGACTTGCTTTCATCTTATCAGGAAATTGCCGAAATCGGCATCACTCTTACAAGAATGTCGGCGCGACTCAAACGCACAAATAACTTGGCAAGTGGCATAGAAGATTTGACAGCTAACTATCAGCGATTAGAATCAGATTTTCGAGATTTTTTCCCCGACTTGATAAAATACGCCACACTTGACAAATATTAATACAAACAACAAAAACTCCAGTTGCTAGTGATAACGAACTCGTGTATAATCCAAGCGATACCTGCATGAAATCTCAAATGCAACAGGGTTCAAAATATGGCAACCAGAATTCCGAACCTGCAAATAACTAAAGTAGTTGACGGCGACAGCATCAAAATTTTTCTCAACGGCAAAACCGAGGCTCTGCGCCTGATTTGCGTCGATACAGAAGAAAGTCATTCGGGAGGTTCCAAACCTGTAACTGCGGCGGGGAAAGCAGCTTCGGAAATGGCTAAAAAATACTTCGCCACAACAGATGGCGGACTTGCTCAAATTGACATAGAATTTGATACAGACGATTCGGTTGAAGTGGCTCTACAAAAACACCGCGACAACTACGGGCGTCTCCTCTGTTACGTACATAAAGACGGAGAAAATTACAATCTTAAACTGATTAAAGAAGGCTGGAGTCCCTACTTCGTCAAATACGGGCGTTCCAGATTGTATCACCGCCAAATGACTGAGGCAGAATCGGCAGCAAAAGCTTACAATCTGATGATTTGGAATCCGATTATCAATGCCAAAATCCCCTCTCGCAACTATGCTAATTTACTGCCTTGGTGGTCGATGCGAGCCTCAATTGTTGAAGAGTTTCGGTTGTCGGAAGCAACCGCAGGAGCGCTTTCTTTGAGGTTGCACTACCCGAAAATATTAGCAGCTTCTGAGAGAGCTAAATCTATTACTATTTTCTGCGATTTGCAAGCGGGAATTACTAAATGGATCGGCGGCAGCGCTCTAATTTATGCTGGTTCGGTGTATCATAGATTAGATTTGTGGATACCAGATGCGGAAACTGATGAAATGGCTCCATTGAAGCGGCTAATCGAGAAGCGTTATGCGGGTCTGGGACGGGGATATGTGTATGTCAGTGGGAAGGTAAAACAGTACAAAGGGAAGCCTCAAATAGTTTTGAAGGATATCAAACAACTTTCAGACTTTCCCCGATAATATTTAAACTAGAGTTAATTTTATCAATCCTTTTTACTACATATAATTTTCTTAGGAAGTAAGCTCGCGCAAATAGAGGGCGATACTAAAAACCGATCGCCCTCTATTCAGCCATGATATTCTATTTATCAAGAGATGCAGGAACATTTATTGCTGCATAGAAGGAGTAGTGAAAAATCTGCATCCTAAAGGATTTGTGCGTGCAGATTGATTTTGAGGAGTTGTTATAGGAGGACTAGAGTTAGGAGATGTGCTATTCAATTCTGAGACGGTAAAAGATTTAGAAATGTTAGGATTTTTCCCGAGAGGGCTGGCAGAAGTGTTATCAAGATTTGGTGACTCGGTAATTGTAATCTCCTGTGTTGCATTTACATTTGTCTGCGATTTGACAGTGGTTTGTGCCTGAGACGGATAGGCAGTCATAGCAGAAATTACAGCGAAGCTCAGAAACCCAAGATAGCCCGTTGATTTAATCATATTTATCTAAACCTAAACTTAAAGAACTATTAGTAATGCTCCTAATAATAGATTAAGTTAGGAAAACTTATGTTTCAAGCGTGTTTATGCGTATTTTTTTAAACTTAATAATTAGGTATTTGTATGTAGAAAAAAAAGATAAAAACGGGGAAATTACTACTAAATGTAAAGTTGCAGTAAAGATAGCGGGTTTTTACTGAGAAAAAATCTTAGAAAATCCCGCTGGAGTTTTAATCACTGTCTGCAGACCGAAGAACACCTTTGTCGCTTAACACGCAGGATGCCTGTTCCACAAAATAAAATTTTCTTGTGGGCTTTTCCTCGGGGCCGAGTGCACCAAAATTGTTTGCAATTCGCGATCTACTAAACCCGGCCCCACAGGATTAAACCCTTAAAAGGAGAATGAAGTTCTCAACACACCAACTGAGATCGGGTCGCTATCGGGAGTGTGACCGGGTTGAAAAATCAAGATAACTCCAGGGGTGACGCTGATATTATCATTCACCTGCCAACGGTAAAATACCTCTACATGAGTAGTCGTTCCGGGTTGCCCGCCCGATCGCCCTAAACCCGTATCTAAAAAATCAGGAACGTTATTACCTGTAGGTAAATCGCTGCTGACAATTTTAGGCGGTTGCCCGATATAAATTCCTCCTAAATTTCCAGCTTTAAACAAATCGGGGAAATTTACAAAAACCATATAATTTGTAGTGGCTACCGTACCCGATTTACCAGGAATCCGAGAATTAGTATAACCAGCCCAACCTCCCAGAGCAACTCGCGATGAAATGCGCCAATTTAAACTTGCTCCAACTGCATTGGTTTGCAGAGAATCGGACTTATTTGTGTTAGAATTGATAGCTGTTAATTGGCTATCGCCTGCCAAAGTAATCAGATTACCGTCAGGCGAATAATCGTTAACGTAATAGATAGTAAAATCAACGGGGTCGGCTGGTGTCAGAGTTAGTTGTACACCCAAGGTATTGTGTCCTCTAGACCCGTTAGAACTGACAAAAAATCCAGAAATGTTAGTTGAATAAACTGCTTGCAAACTGGCTCTATTCGCAAATTGCCAGTCAATGCCGATGCCGCCTAAACCCAAACCAGTGTTCAAAATTGGGTTTCTTTGGGCGAAGGCAGAAATGGGGCCCGAAGCTGCACTTTCTGCCCGATTCGGCCCCCGAAAAGCGGTAATCATGTTAACTCCTGCTGTTCCTGCAAACACTGCCAATTTGTCGCCGACCAGAAAGCGGTAGTTGAGGTCGCTGACAGTTAATCCAGAAGTTTCGGCTACATTATAAGCAAGGTTTACGTCTTCGGTTAATTGTGGTGAATTGCTTCCGTTCTGGTTGTAAAAACCGATTAATAAGTTACTGCGAGGACTAAATTGAGTGGTTAAGTAGAATTGATTGAGGTTAATGGTGTTGACATTTGTACCGGGGTCTTTGGTATCTCTTTTGCCGTCTCTGGGAACCCGATCTGCACGGTTGGGCGTGCGCCCTTGTATTCCAAAAATGGTGAATCCTGATAGCTTAGTTGTTGTTGAAAATTGATTGGCTTCTAGTTCGGTAGCTCGCGCTTCTAGCACATCCACTCTGCCTCGCATTGTGGCAATTTCGGCTGCAAATTCTTCTTGCAATCTTTGTAGTTTTATTAAGTCGTCTCGCTTAGCTAGACTTTCAGTAGATTTGGCGATGGACTCGCGGATTGTATCTAAACAAGCATTGACTCCGGCTGCAAATTCATAGCGCGTTATAGCGCGGTTTCCGCGATAGGTTCCGTCGGGGTATCCAGCTATGCAGCCGTATCTTTCTACTAAGGATTGCAGTGCTTGAAAAGCCCAGTCTGTGGGCTGTACGTCGCTGAGTTGGGAAACTGATGTAACTTGTTCTAGTGAGTTGTCACCAGGGTAAACTAATGGGGGATTTTCTAATTTATTTTCTTCAACTAATGCGGGTATTGGGGCGGGCTGCGTTTCGCTGGCTTCGGATACGTGAGTTTCTATCTCACTCGCGATAGGTACGGGTGGCTCCGATGTGGGGTTTATCGGTGAAGTTTCATCTACATTGTCAGCTTTTTCGACTAATTTGCGATCGAGATTACGATCAAAATTCTCCGGTAGATTATTTGTCTGTGCGGGTAATTGATACCATTCATTAACTGGATCTTCCGAATTTGGACTATTTGCTGTTGTTTCAGGATCACTCGTTTCTGCTAAGGCTGGAATGCTGAATAATGCCTGCAATCCGAATCCTAGTATTAAGCTGCTAAGGATTTTCCAAATTGGTCGATCGCACTTATGATTTTTCATGTTAGTTATACTTTGTGAGCAAAAAGCTAAAAAAGTGAGAAAAAGCGTGATTTCTTACGGAGTAGCTACGCTTGACGCACTATTCGAGATGAAGGGCGATCGTAAATTGCATTCCTTCTCCCAAAACCGACGAACAAGTCAAACTGCCACCCTCGCTTTCTTCCACTATGTGACGGCTGATTGACAATCCGGTTCCCGTTTTTTTTAACAGATTTTGTAATGAAGGAAAAAACAAAAATCTGAGATATTATTTCCTCCGACATTTCTGTGCCATTGTCTTTAATTTTAATCAAAACATCTCGCTTTCGTTCGGATAGTTAAGTAGTAATATTAACGATGTGGGGGCGGATATAATCGAGACAAAAATACACCATTGCTTAGCTTTTTATACAGTATATCTCGTCTTTTCCAGCACCATTCATAAACACCAGATTCAGTTCCAACAGCATTTAAGCAAACTAATCTTTCCATAATTTTTGATGATGTGAATGGCCTGCTGATTGTTATAGGCCTTCAAACGGTGCTGCCAAACCATCAAAGTCCTATCAATTCCATCCCGGATATCGGCTAACATTTTATACTCGCTGTCTATAGGGGAAAAAGTATACAGCGATTTATCGCTTAACATCGTTCGCAGGGAAACACTAGCGATTTTTTTACCGATCGCCAACTGTTTAACTTCAGTATTATTAAGGTTGATTAAGCCCAATATTAAGTGTATTTAACCCGTTAATACTATAATATTATCACCGCAAATCTGTAGCTGCCAATAGCTGCGCGATCGATCCACACTCCAGAGACTTAAAAGCTATGTGCCAATTACTGGGAATGAACTGTAATGTTCCGACAGATATTTGCTTTTCTTTTGAGGGTTTTTCTGCAAGGGGGGGCAAAACGGACGTTCATCAAGACGGTTGGGGAATTGCTTTCTTTGAAGGTTTGGGATGTCGCCTTTTTATAGACTCTAAACCTGCGATTGCTTCTCCGGTGGCAGAAGTAGTGCGTCGCTATCCCATTCATTCAACTAACGTCATTGCTCACATCCGCAAAGCTACGCAAGGTGAAATTGCTCTGGAAAACTGCCACCCTTTTATTCGGGAACTTTGGGGACGTTATTGGGTATTTGCTCACAACGGAAATCTCGAAAACTTTTATCCAGAATGTGTCGGAGTTTACAAACCTGTTGGCAAAACTGACAGCGAAAAAGCATTCTGTTTGATATTAGAAAAGCTGCGCTCTAGTTTTCCTCAAAGTAAGCCTGCTTTAGCGGAAATTTACCCGGTACTGGAGGAAATTACTAAAAGTTTGGCACAACACGGAATTTTTAATTATTTACTTTCCGATGGAGAACACTTGTTTACCCACTGTTCTACTAATCTGCATTATATTGTGCGACAAGCACCTTTTGCTAGCGCGCACTCGATCGACGAAGATGTAACCGTCGATTTTCGGGAATTGACCAACGAAGACGATCGGGTGGCTGTTATTGCCACTTTTCCGCTGACAGATAACGAAGTTTGGACGCAAATTCAGCCGGGAGAATTACTGGTATTTCAGGATGGTTGGCCGGTCAATTCTGGGCTGCTGGAGTTAAGTTAACGGGACTTAAACAAATTTAAAGCCTAAACAGAGCATCGAAACTGCTAAATGACCAGCTTTCCAGCTTGATTGATAAAGCCAGATTTGCCATTGCGCTTGACAGCGGCTAAGCCTTCTGAAAAACTGGCAGCAGCCGAAAATTGGGGGGCGCTTTTCCACTAGCCTGCTTGATTAATGTATCCCCACCCTTTTGGAGGGGTAACTGCTGCTAAACCTTGATTAAATGAGCGGGAATTACACAATTAGAGGATGATTCTTGTGGCGTGTCCCGCCTTCAGTTAAAAGACATCTGGCACCATTGTCAATAAGCTTTTTATAAACAGGCTTTTCGGCCTGTTCCACAATAAAATTTATC
The DNA here is from genome assembly GCF_036701145.1 of Microcoleus sp. Pol17C6. Taxonomy (NCBI): domain Bacteria; kingdom Bacillati; phylum Cyanobacteriota; class Cyanophyceae; order Oscillatoriales; family Microcoleaceae; genus Microcoleus; species Microcoleus sp. Pol17C6. The sequence goes on along the minus strand of NZ_JAUBQH010000055.1, from coordinate 25,791 downwards.
TCTTGTGGAACAGGCAAGATGCCTGTTCTTGACAATGGTGCAACATCTCAGGTGAAAAGACATTAGCCTGACTAGGATATCCCATCCCACAAAACAATCAAAATCATCCCGCAATTATGCAACGGCTTCTACTGTCCCCGAACTGACAACAGAGGGATTAATTCGGTTGAACAGCCGCTAGAATTTGTCCGGCTGTCACCGTTTGCCCCTTTTCACAAAACAACTCGGCAACAGTGCCCGCAACATCAGCAGTAATAGCAATTTCCATTTTCATCGCTTCCAAAATTAACAGGCGATCGCCCTCAGCAACCGCATCTCCAACATTAACCAGCACCTGCCAAACATTAGCCGAAACGTGAGCGACAACTGCCTCACAACCGATCGGCAAAGTAATCTCCGCCACCGTTTCAGAACCCACATCCGCCGAGGATTCTGCTGCTGATTCAGCTTCAAATTCCCCGGATGCGGTCCAGCGATCGCGCTCTGCATTAAATGCGGCCTGCTGCTGGGCTTTAAATTCAGCCGCACTGTTAGCAATAGAATGCAAAAATTCATTGTATTCTCTCAAATTAAAAGTGATTTCCTCAACCTTTAATTTAAACTTCCCTTCGATAAATGCTTCCCGACAGCGGTGCAATTCCTCATGAGAAACCGGATAAAATCGGATTTGGTCAAAAAAGCGCAAAAGCCAAGGTTTACCAGACTGGAAATCCGCCGTTTGTTTGAACCGATTCCACATTTGCACCGTGCGGCCGACAAATTGATAACCTCCCGGCCCTTCCATCCCGTAAACGCACAAATACGCGCCGCCAATGCCAACTGCATTTTCAGGAGTCCAAGTGCGGGCGGGATTGTATTTAGTAGTAACTAAACGGTGGCGCGGATCGAGGGGAGTTGCGACGGGCGCACCTAAATAAACGTCTCCCAAACCCATTACTAAATAGCTAGCATTAAATACAATTTCTCTGACTTGTTCGATGCTGTCAAGCCCGTTTATGCGGCGAATAAACTCAATATTGCTGGGACACCAAGGTGCATCCGATCGCACAGACTGCATATATTTTTCAATGGCCAACAGCGTCGATTCATCTTCCCAAGATAAAGGCAAGTGTACAATTCGCGCCGGCACTTCCAAATCCTCGATCGCCGGAAGTTCCGCCTCAGCAGCAATCAGCGCCTGCATTAGCTGCTGTTGCGAAATCTGGTGGCCCTCAAAATGAATTTGCAGCGATCGCATTCCCGGCACTAATTCGATCACACCAGGCAATGGATTTGCTTTCAAATGTTCCATCAATGCGTGCGCCCGAAAACGCAAATTTAAATCCAGCACCAATGGGCCGTATTCAACTAGAATATATTTATCCCCAGCTTGACGGTAAGTAACAGCAACCTGTCCCAGAGATTCGGGAATTTCGTGCAAAATTGGAGAAGCGGAAACTGCGGGCAATTTCTCCGCATTTTTCCCAAAAACAGGCAAACTAAAAGTAGCAATTTGCCTATTTTGTGCTAATTCCCGCTGCAAAGCTTCAGCAAAACTCAAACAGTGAAAGCGAATGCTGTCCCCCGGTTTTAGTTGCCCGATTTTCCATAATTCTGACTGCACAATAGTAGCAGGACACACAAAACCTCCCAAACTCGGGCCGTCAAGACCGAGAATTACAGGCATATCGCCCGTAAAATCGATCGTGCCGATCGCGTAAGCATTATCGTGAATGTTAGACGGGTGCAAACCCGCTTCTCCGCCGTCTTGACGCGCCCAGGCGGGCTTCGGGCCGATCAGCCGAATGCCCGTCCGCGTCGAGTTGTAATGCACCTGCCATTCTGTAGAGAAAAACATTTCGATGTCTGACTCAGTAAAGAAATCCGGCGCGCCGTGAGGCCCGTACAAAACGCCGATTTCCCAATTATTGCTGTAGGTGGGAATTAGTTCCGGAGGCAAAGATATTTCCGCTTCCAGAGTTGCAGTTTGAAGCAGTTTAAGCACATCTCCCGGACGCAGCGTGCGGCCCCCGTGTCCGCCAAATTTGCCCAGTACAAAAGTTGATTTGCTGCCCAAATAATCGGGGACATTAAAGCCGTGTTTGACTGCTAAATAAGTGCGGTAGCCGCCGCCTTGAATGCCTTTTAACTTAAGAATGCTGCCAGCTTTTACGGGAACTGCTGTCCAAAACGGCACCGGTTCGCCGTTTAGCGTTCCCTTCATAGTTGCACCAGTTAAACTAATAACTGTATCGGCATTAAAACGCAGAGTTGGGCCTGTCGCTGTGAATTCCAATCCTGCTGTCGATTCGGGATTTCCTACTAAACGATTTGCAGATCGAAATGCCAGATGATCCATCGGCCCCGAAGGCGGCACGCCAACATCCCAATAGCCAATCCGCCCCGGATAATCTTGAATGCTGCTGTAGGTTCCCCCATCCAATACATCGATCGTTAAAGGTGCGTATTCAAAAGAGTTTAAAAAGCGCGTGTTCTGTTCGCCCCGGTTGAATCGGGAATCGTCCAAAATCTGGCGGAGGTAATCTAAATTAGTTTCAATTCCCGCTATTTCACTGGCATCTAAAGCAGCTTTGAGTTGAGCGATCGCCTCGGTTCGATTATCCCCGCAAACGATTACTTTGGCTAGCAGCGGATCGTAAAAAGGAGTAACCTCCGTGCCGGTTTCTATCCAACTGTCGCAGCGGACGTTTTCGGGAAACGCAACTTGATTCAGCAACCCGGAACTCGGCTGAAAATTCTTGCCGGCATCTTCGGCATAAATTCGCACCTCAATTGAGTGTCCTTGCGGTTGATAGCGGTACTCTTCCAGGGGGAACAAATCTCCCGAAGCCTGTTTTACCATCCACTCAACAAGGTCGATGTTGTTGACAGCTTCAGTAACGCCGTGTTCAACTTGCAAGCGCGTGTTGACTTCCAAAAAATAAAACTGTTTCGCATCGACATCAAAGACAAATTCAACAGTACCGACTGACTGGTAATTTACCGCTTTTCCCAACCGCACGGCTGCACGGAACAACTGATTTCGCTGTTCGTCGCTAATACCAGGGGCGGGGGTTTCTTCAATTACTTTTTGATTGCGCCGCTGCACCGAACAATCTCGCTCGCCCAAGGCTATGACATTTCCTTTGCCATCTCCAAAGATTTGGACTTCAATGTGCCTAGCTGTTTGAATGTATTTCTCTAAAAAAACGCCGCTTTGTTTAAAATTGCTTTGACTCAAACGCTGTACTTTTTCAAATGCTTCTGCCAAATCTCGATCGCTAAAACAAGCCTGCAAACCAATGCCGCCGCCACCTGCGGTACTTTTGAGCATCACCGGATAGCCGATCGCCCCAGCCGCTTTTTCCGCATCCTCTAAACTTGCTAAAAGTTCGCTTCCGGGAGTTAGCGGTACTTGATTTGCAGCGGCTATTTCCCGCGCGGTGTGCTTCAATCCAAAGCAGCGCAACTGACTCGGAGTCGGACCGATAAATGCAATATTTTGGCTGGCACAAGCTTCGGCAAATTCAGCATTTTCGCTCAAAAAGCCGTAACCCGGATGGATAGCTTGAGCTTTTGTTTGGCGCGCAACTTCGAGAATGCGATCGAACCGCAAATAACTCTCGGCTGCGGCGGCTGCACCGATACAAACGGCTTCGCTGGCGGCGAAAACGTGTTTGGCGCGGGCGTCGGCTTCCGAATATACTGCTACCGAAGCAATTCCGAGGCGATCAAGCGTGCGGATAATTCTGCAGGCAATTTCACCGCGATTTGCAATCAAAACTTTGTTAAACATTTAGGTAATTTGTAATTTGTAATTGGGAATTAGTAATTAGTAATTGGTGTCTACTTACATCAGGCACTATTCTGAAGAACACGCATCCTGCCTGTTCCACAAACATTAAATTTTATTGTGGAGTGATCGCGATAGCCATTGGTGTCAATAACCAGGCTGAAACCCTCCGTATCTCTTGCTGGTAGCCCAGTCTCGATCCCCCTAAATCCCCCTTAATAAGGGGGACTTTGAGCGCTCTTGTCCCCCCCTTATTAAGGGGGGCTAGGGGGGATCTAACCCTAATCGTCACACAGCAGAGTGGTACTACGCTTAACGTCTTTGTTGACACCAATTCACGAGATATCGCCCCTAAAAAAATTGCGGAGGCAGTACCCACCCTACTTCACACCGCATCCCAAACAATCAACTGAATCGGCGTAGGATTGTAAGCATTGCAAGGATTGTTCATTTGCGGGCAGTTAGAAATAGCAACCAGCGCGTTCATTTCGGCTCGCAAATCAACTGTACTTCCCGGATCGGAGATGCCGTCAACAATTTCAAGCGTGCCATCTTCGCTAACCGGAACATTCATAAAGAAGTTGATATTGCTGACTAAATCTCGCTTGCCCAAACCGTAGGGAAGAATTGCCGCAAGGAAATTTTCAACGCAGGCGTGCTGGTATTTTTTATCTAGTCCAAACCGCACCGAATTGCTCTCGCAGCTACAGGCGCCGCCGGAGGTATCGTGTCGGCCGCAGGTGTCAGCAATTATGGTCATCATGGCTCGCCCTTCGTTGGAAATGAGTTGGCTGTTTGTAGTGACAAAGATGTTGCCTTGATTGACGATCGTATCTGGGGCGCTGTAGCGTTCGGAAGGGTCATCGGCATTGTAAACTAAAAAATCTACTGCTTGATTTCCGCCTAAATCTACAATGCGGAGAATCTGTCCTTTTTTGATGACGCGAGCCCAGGGATGTCTGGCGGGTAAAACTTCGTTATAAATTGCAGTTTTTGGATCGAGAAGTTGTTGGGTAGTTGCAGTCATGGTTCACTTTTTGTGATGGAAGTGCAGAATTTTTTACGACAGATTGATGCGGACAAGATTGAGTTGTGTAATCAGGGGTTTATTGCACGAACAAAGCATCGGTGTTGATGAACCCGCGCACGGCTTCCGGGTTGGCGGTGCGGCACAAGTCATCGGGTGCGGGTGCGGGGGTTTTCACAATCTGAATTTGGATGGGTTTTGGATCGTAAATTGAAGCCGGATGCAGAATGTGGGGGCAGTTAGATATAACGGTCAATACGTTCATTTCGGCTCGCAAATCGATAAAACTTCCCGGTTTTTCGCAGCCTTCGCGAAACTCCATCGTGCCGTCTGGTTTGACGGCAATGCGAGTAAATAAGTTGAGGTTGGGCATGATATCTTTTTTGCTCAATCCCCAGCGAGTTAGGGCTTTGAGGAAGTTGTCGCGGGAGTTTTTCCAGTCTCCTTCGCCGTATTTTTTGGCATTGCTAATGGCGTTGCTGCATCCTCCTAGCAAATCGTGACAGCCGGAGGTGTCTTGGGTGATGGAAAATAGAATGCGTCCCATGTCTGTGTAAAGCACCATGCCTTGTTTGAGAAAGGCGTTGAATTGAATTTTGGCGGTGTCTGCTGCGTTGAAACGTTCGATCGCATTGTCGGCGTTGTAGCACAGCATGGAAACGCCGCGAGAGCCTTCTAAATCGGTGATTCGCAGGGTGTTTCCCCGCTTGATGACTCCCGACCAGTACGCGCCGCCCGGTACGGTTTCTTGCATTAATACGAGGCTTGAATCGATTTCTGAGTTTGTGTCGATCGATGATAGTTGCACCATAAGTTCCTCTTGATGTATTTGGGGGGGTCAGGGAAACAAAACAATAGTATTTTGTAGTGGCAAAACTCACCCTCTCCCAAAGTAATATTTATCTCCACTGATATCTTGCACCATTCTCAAGAACGGGCAAGATGCCCGTTCCACAATAAAATTGAGTGTTGTGGAACGGGCATCTTGCCCGTTCCTAAATAGGTAATTGACAAGGGTGCAAGATGTTAAGTTTCCACTTACTGAGGTTGGCAGTTAAACTCTTGGCACGGGTGCAAAAAGTGCAACTATTAACCTATTTTTATTTAAGCAGCCATTGCAACTGCTTCCTGTCCGTGTTTCCGCATCAAATCCATGAGTTCGTCGCGGTAATCGTGGAATTTGGCGTGGCGTTTAACGCTGGGAGTGCGATCGGGCAAATTAATCGACATTTCCTTTCTCACTGTACCGGGACGAGCGCCCAAAGCATAAATCCGATTTGAAAGAAACACCGCTTCTTCGACATCGTGGGTAATCATAAAGATTGTAATCTGAGTGCGACGCCACAAATCGAGCATAAATTCGTGCATCGATTCTTTAGTGTGGATATCCAAGGCGCCGAAAGGTTCATCCATTAATAACACTTTAGGTTCAGAAGCGAGGGCGCGGGCGATCGCCACCCGCTGTTTCATCCCGCCCGACAATTCCTTCGGCAGCGACGAAGCAAACTGCGTCAATCCTACCACATTCAAATAATAGCTCGCTTGTTCGCGCCGCTTTTTCTTGGACACGCCTTGAAGTTTGAGGCCAAACTCGGCATTTTCCTGCACGTTCATCCAAGGATAAAGAGTGTAATGCTGAAATACCATACCTCGATCCGGCCCAGGCGAAACAACTTCCTTGCCGTCAATTTTCACTTCCCCTGTTGTCGGCTTGTCCAATCCCGCAATCTGCCTCAACAGAGTAGATTTGCCCGAACCGGATGCGCCTACCGCGCAGATAAATTCGCCTTGCTTGATGCTCATATTGATGTCCTTGAGGACAACTAATTTACCCTTTTTCGTTTCAAAATTTTTGTGCAGGTTGTTGATTTGCAGAAACATGAGTTTATCCTCTGTATTGTAAGTAAAAAAACGACACCATTCTGCCTTTTAACATCTGCTTACTGTTTCTGACTTGACCATTTACAAGAAACCCGCAGCAGATATTGAAAAAGCAAGTCAAAAGCCAGTCCTATCGCCCCAATGACAATCAGCCCCACAAATATTTCATCGGTTCGGAGAAATCGACCGGCGACGCTGATCCGGCGGCCTAAGCCTTCGGTTGCTGCAATCAATTCCGACACGATTACCAATTGCCAAGCCGCAGCCAGGTTGATGCGGCTTGCATCAAGAATTCCCGGCAAAACGTGGGGAAAAATAACTTGAGTTAGGATTTCCCAGCGATTCCCACCCAACATATAAGTAGCTTCTATCAAGTCTTTGGGAACAAACTTGACCGTATCCATCACCATCAGCGAATTGAAGAAAAAGACGCCGATAAATATCAGCGTTATTTTGGGTTCTTCGCCTATTCCCAAGTAGAGAATTAATAGAGGAATGAACGCTGGTGCGGGCATATATCGCATCAAGCCGAACATGGGTTCCAGCAAGGCGCGAATACTGGGAAAACTGCCCATCAGCACGCCAATTGGTATGGAAAAAACCAAGGCGAACAGAAAGCCCACTCCCACCCGCCACAAACTCGCTACCGTGTCTTTTAAAAGTTCGCGAGTGTTCCACAGCCGACCAAATGCCTCTAAAACTTTGCCGGGGGAAGGCAAAAATTTGGGGTCTACGTTGGCGAAGGTTGTTACTAGCCACCACAGCAGCAGCGGCAGTGCGATCGATGTTACCGTTAACCCAATATTGAGGGGTTGTGGTATCTCTTCCGCAATCCGCCAGAAAACGGTGGGATTTAGGCTTTTTTGCTTGAGGTGGGATTGGATGGATCGGGGTTCGGGATTTGGTGGCATGATTTAATTGCAAAACAGTTGAGCGAGTAATTTTATTAGGTTTTTGGGATTTTAAAAAAGAATATTGTTGAAAGTTTTTTGTGTCTGCAAAATCGTAAATTCTGCCTTTTAGCTTTTACCTTCCGCATAAGCTTTTATAAAACGATCGTCAAATAATGTGCTGATATCTGGTTGGGTTTTGGCTAAATTTACATCTACGAGAAATTTAGTCATTTCTCCCGCCGCAAACTGCAATGATGTCATGTCATTTCCCGGTTGAAAGGCTTTCAAGTTTTCCTCGATCGTAAATATCTGAGTACCGTTTTCATATTCTTTGTATTCCTCAACGCTAACTCCGGCGCGGTTGGCGAGAATCTCGTAAGATTTCTCTTTATTTGCTTTCATGTATTCCAATGTTGCAAACCATGAATTGACTAGGGATTGCACTCGATCGGGGTGTTCGCCGATAAACTTTCGGGTGAATACCAAATGGTCGGAAATCGCCCCTGGAAAATCTTTGGAACTAAAAAGTTCCTTGCTGTTCGCTCGTTTTAATGCTTGCGTGGTAAACGGCGCAAATACTGCCACCGCATCGACTTGTCCTCCGACGAAAGCCGCCGCAGCTTTGCCTGTTTCCAGGGGTACAAATTGAATGTCCCGCACTGATAAACCTGCTTTTCTCAGCCCTAACAGCAATAAAAAGTGATCGACTGTACCTTCCTCGGCTGCAACTTTTTTTCCTTTTAAATCGGCAACGGAATTGATGCCTTCGGCGACAATCACTTTGTCATTTCCCGTCGAGTTGTCGTTGACTAAAACAATTACTTGGTCGGCGCCGCCTGATATGGAGTTTACTGTATCGCCGAGGGTTTGGCTGTTAGCATTTATCTGTCCTGCTGTGAGGGTACTGATCGATTCTAAGTAGCCGTCAAACCATTTTAAGTCTACAGCAACGTTGTTGGCTTCAAATATTTTTTGCTCTTTGGCAATTTGCCACGGAAACCAGCCTGGCCACGCGCTGAATCCGAGGCTAACTGCATCAGCACTTACTGAAGAAGCTGCTTCGCTTTCTGTCGTGGTTTTGATATAAATTGCCGGGTTGACGCAGCCGACAGCGAAAAACAAGGTGATGAAAAATAGGGCGCAGTAGGATAAGGGCGATCGCGTTATTTTTGGGAAGCAATATCGGATATTCATAGCAGATTCTCGTTGCTGGTTAGAGGTGAATATGTCGATCGAGCTTTTGCACCTTCTTTGGCTTCCTTAGCTGCTGCAAACCCCCTTGATATACAAGGATAAAGCCCGAGAGCTAACGAACCGAGTCTTGATGACCGATCGCGTTTCTCCCGGGCTTTTATCCCGCCGTGTAACTGGCTAGTGTTTCCCTCAAATTAATAAAATATTGAGATGACCAGTCTGCTTCTCTCGGACCAGCACTTGAACTTTCTAAGCTGACTTAGAAACTGATTCAAATCGGAACCCTAGAAGCGGTTAAATTTTTTCGGTTTTTGTCTGTATAAGTCCTGTTTGCAACCCAAGGAGTTATTCGAGACTGTTGGTAACAGCAATGCACTTAGCTTTTTGAAAGGTAAGCATACTGTAGCGTGCAATCCTACTAGATTACTCTGTTTCAAACCCTAACAGCAAACTTGATGCGAAAATGTGTAAGATGTTACAAAAAACGGTTTTTCTCGAATTTGTAAAATTTAAATTTTTGGAAGATTAAACCGGGCGATGAGACGGGGTGATTGGAAATGGCGAAGTTTCCCTGCACAAAAAGACGAAACCCGCAAGGCTAGGGTTGAAGATTTCTTAAGAAATACTTCGATCGCCCGCTAACTGGATGCGAGTACGATCGACAATGCGGTAAACTAATTTTCTATTTGTAATAACTGAGATGTTCCACAATTCTCAATAAGCCTTTTATGGGCGGGCTCTCCTGCCCACCCCACAAGAAGAAAGAAATACACTCTTTGTGAAACAGGCATCTTGCCTGTTCTTGAGAATGGTACTCTTCGGTGAGTAATAACGCTCGCCAAACACAGCCTGTGATATCAAATCCGTTAGCATCGGAATAGTAAATTCGAGTTCACTGTTGACGGTTGACGGTTGACTGTTGACAGTGAACAGTCAACCGTCAACCGTCAACATCATTTCGGTGTAACCGGAAATGATATGAAGTCAACTCTTCAATCGAAAATCTAAAATCTAAAATCTAAAATCGACTGACGGTGCATTATGGAAAAAGTTAACTACAGTCACAGTCTCGACATTCATACGCTGCTCGATCGCTACCGCACCGGATCGATCGCGCCTGCAGATGTAATCGCGAGCGTGTACGATCGTATCGAACGCTATGCAGATCCGGCAGTATGGATTTATTTAGCACCGCAGGCGGAAACCCTCGAACGGGCCAAAGCCTTGGAAAACCTAGACCCGCAACAATTGCCGCTCTACGGAATACCTTTTGCGATCAAAGATAATCTCGATTGGGCGGGCGTTCCCACTACGGCGGGATGTCCCCAGTTTGCTCGCACTCCAGCGCGATCGTCCGCAGTTGTAGAGCGTTTGTGCGCGGCAGGTGCGATCGTAATCGGCAAAACAAACATGGATCAATTTGCCACAGGATTAGTGGGAACCCGCACGCCTTATGGAGTTTGCCGCAATCCCTTCGATTCGCGCTACATTCCGGGCGGATCGAGTTCCGGCTCCGCAGCAGCAGTCTCGGCCGGATTGGTGAGTTTTGCTCTGGGTACCGATACCGCAGGATCGGGGCGCGTTCCCGCTGCTTTTACTAACATTGTCGGGCTGAAGCCAAGTTGCGGCTCGATCGGCACTCGCGGCCTGCTGCCTGCAGTGCGATCGCTCGATTGCGTTTCTGTGTTCGCTCTCACCTGTGCGGATGCAGCCTCTGTGCTGCAAGCAGCCAGCGGTTTTGACGCTGAGGATGCGTTTTCTCGCCGCCCTGAAACGAAAGTTTTGCCTGATTTCTCCCGCTTGCGGGTGGGAGTTCCCGGAGACGGCGAACTAGAATTTTTCGGGAATGCAGAAGCCGAACAGCGCTACCGGGAGGCGATCGCGCGCTTGCAATCATTGGGCTGCACGATCGCACCTATAGACTTCAAACCCTTTGCGGATGCTGCCGAACTGCTCTACGGCGGGCCTTGGGTAGCAGAAAGGTTGGCCGCGATCGGCGATTTCCTCGACGCGCACCCAGAGGATATAGATCCGATCGTCTACCAAATTATCAGCGGCGGCCAACGCTACGATGCCGTCGCAGCTTACCGCGCGTCGTACCGGTTGGCAGAGCTCCGCAAGCTTGCAGAAATTCAGTGGCAGTCAATGGATGTGTTGGCGGTTCCCACGACAGGTACGATTTATACTGTCGCAGAAGTTGCAGCCGAGCCGATCGCGCCGGGCACCAATCTCGGGCGCTACACAAACTTTGCGAACTTGCTCGATTTGTGCGCGATCGCAGTTCCCAGCGGGTTTCAAAGCAGCGGATTGCCCGCAGGATTGACACTGATGGCTCCTGCGTGGCACGATTTATCGCTCTGTCGCCTGGGATCTGCTTTCCACGATCGCTTGGGTGGAACTATGGGCGCAACCGGCCTGCCGCTGCCCACCCTCCCGGAACCCGTCATCGCAGCAAAACCTTCCTCAGAAGAACGAGTCAAAATAGCCGTGGTTGGCGCTCATTTGAGCGGTGAGCCGCTGAATTATCAACTAATCGAGGGGGGAGGCGTTTTGGTTCGCGCCTGCCGTACCAGCCCGATTTACAAGCTGTACGCTTTGACGGGTACTGCTCTGGGCAAGCCGGGATTGGTGCGTCAGATAGATGGCGGTAGCGCGATCGAGGTGGAAGTTTGGGAGTTGTCGATCGCGGCTTTCGGCGGATTTGTCGCTAAAATTCCCCCGCCGCTGGGAATTGGTACGCTGGTGTTGGAGGACGGCTCCACGGTGCAGGGCTTTTTGTGCGAACCTTATGCTGTGGCGGATGCGATCGATATTTCTGAGCTGGGCGGTTGGCGAGCTTATAACTTCCGGTTTTAGGCTAAGTTAGAATGGCAAATTTATACCCATCTTCAGAATCATGCCATCATCAGTGCCAATTCGACCAATTCCCGTCACCACCCCAACCCCCACCGGCGGCGGTACCAGTCCCGGAGGGGCACCTGGCGGCACTCGCGGCACCAGCGGCCCCGACTCCCTCAGAGGTACTGCAGGCGGTAACTTGATATTTGGTTTGGGTGGCCCTGACAGCATTTTGGGCTTAGGCGCAGACGATTCCCTCTACGGCGGCGACGGCGATGACTCACTGCTGGGCGACGTTGGCAATGATTTGCTCTTCGGCGGTGCCGGCCGCGACAGCGTTTTGGGCGGCGCCGGCGGCGATACTTTCTACGGCGGCAAAGGTTCTGACTCAATGCTGGGCGACGAGGGTAATGATTTGCTGTTTGGCAACCAAGACACCGATACTTTGTTGGGAGGCGCGGGCGATGACTCGCTTTTTGGGGGTGCCGGCGATGACTCGCTGTTTGGTGGCATCGGCAATGACTGTTTATCGGGCGATCGCGGCCTAGATACTTTAACTGGCGGCGCCGGAAACGATACTTTTGCGATCGGGCGTTTGGCAGACGGGGATGTGATTACAGATTTTACTGATGGTACGGATCAAATTCGCTTGACTGCCGGCCTCACCTTTGGCGAACTCACCATTTCCGCTGGGACCGGAACTTCCCCGAGTACAATTATTCAGCTTACAAACACCAAGGAAACTCTCGCTACTTTATTCGGAGTTGCCCGCGCTTCTATCAGTCAGGCAGACTTTATTCTTTAATGGGTAATAGGGAATTGGGAATTGGGTTGGCGGATACTTTGTAGTTTTAAGTTTTGAATGTTGAACTTTTTAACTCAAAACCGCTTTCCCGTTGCGAATAACGTTAGCTTTCGCGATGCGAAGGGAAGCAATCTCAAAACTTTTCATTTTCTTTTTTCCTGCTTCCTTCTTCCCTCTTCCTGACATCCGTTATATCCGTTACATCCCGTACATTGCTCGTTGCCGAACTTCCTAATGACTACTGACGGTTTTCTCAATCTCAACAAACCTGCGGGCATGACATCTCACGACTGCGTGGGGCGAGTGCGCCGGCTATTGAAACTCAAGCGAGTCGGACACGGAGGAACCCTCGATCCTGCTGTGACTGGTGTTTTGCCGATCGCCCTGGGCAAAGCAACCAGACTGCTACAATATCTCCAACACAATAAAGCTTACCGAGGCACGATTCGATTTGGCTTAACTACTGCTACTGACGATTTAGAAGGAGAAATTATCCATTCTCGACCGGTGCCAGAGTTGAGTTTGGAAAAAGTGCAAGCTGCACTGCCAAAATTTATAGGAAAAATTGAGCAGTTTCCACCGAGTTTTAGTGCGGTTCAGGTGGGAGGAAAACGCCTTTATGAGTTAGCTAGAAAAGGCGAAACTGTGGAAGTTACTGCTAGGAAGGTCGAGGTTTTTCGACTGGAAATATTGGATTGGCGATCGGGGGATTTTCCTGAATTGGATTTGTCGATCGCCTGCGGGGCGGGTACTTACATTCGGGCGATCGCGCGGGATTTGGGTGCGGTGTTGAATACAGGCGGCACTTTGGCTTGTTTGACTCGCACCGAAAGTAGCGGTTTTTCGATCGAGGAAAGTCTCACTTTTGAACAATTGGAACTGCAATTGCAGGAGAATAAATTCTGCCCGATTTTGCCATCGGCGGTTTTGGGACATTTAGGGGCGATCGTCCTTTCCCCTGAATATACCAAACGCTGGTTTCAAGGACAGCGCCTCCCGATTCCCGAAACGCCGATCGGGCCAGAGGAGGAAAGTAGCAACCATCCCCCCCACAACCCAATACCCGAACATCCCTATCCCTTGCAGGTTTACGATCGAGACGGTAATTTTTTAGGTATCGGTCAAGTAGCGAACTCAGAGACAAGTACCATATTATCTCCTCAAATTGTGCTTTAAGTATCTAAAATAAAAATGAAAATAGGTATAATTGGTACAGGAAAAGTTGGCGGAACTCTAACCGCTGGGAATGCTCTCGATGCACCTAGCTTACAGCGGTACGGGACGAGATTGGCCTATAAATCTAATCAATCGCTGAGGTAAAAATTGTGAAGATATTGCTGATCGGATTAATCCGAGGCTACAAAATGGGGATTTCTCCTTACCTGCCTAACGCCTGTAGATTTCAGCCAACTTGTTCGCAATACGCGATCGAAGCAATAGAAAGATTTGGGCCGGCCCGTGGCAGCTCGATGGCGGTTAAGCGAATTTTGCGCTGTCATCCTTTTCATCCAGGGGGTTTCGATCCAGTACCTCCTAAAGATAGCGAGGGGAATTAGTTATTAGTTAGAAGCCGGATTTTAGTTATTAGTTAATAGTGCAAATAGGCGTTGCATCCTCATGGCTAAAACTACCGAGGGGAATCACTCCCTAAGAGGGTTAAATTCGCACAAGTAGTGGTGTTTCTTAACCCAAATTCAGTAATATTACTGTTATCTTTCAAAACTCAGCAGCTATATAATGGTACAAACAGAGTACAGGGGATGCGAGTTGATATGTCTGCTACCGCAATCGGATACAAAATGTTGTCCCATACTCTGGCTGTACTCAGCCAGAAACAAGCAACAGGGAAACTGGTGTTAGAGCAAGGGGAACAACAGTGGCAACTTTACTTTTTTCAGGGTAGTTTGGTGTATGCCACGGGAGGAGCGCACAGAGCGAGACGCTGGTACAGGGCGATTGGGCAACACTGTCGAAACTTTCAAGTGGATCTCAGAGACCTCGATGCTGGAGAACTGTGGGAATATCAACTGCTTCAGCGAGGGATAGCAGCCAGCGAAATGAGCCTGGAACAAGCTAGGGCGATCGTCCACACCAGCCTTTCCGAAGTGTTATTTGCTGTGATCGGTCAATCGGGTTTGCGCCGGGAGTGGCGTCCGTCCCAGAAATATTTTTCTACAATTACCTCTTCTTTGCTGCTGTCTTTAACAGAAGTAGAGAAAATTCTGTGTTGTACAGAAGAAATTTGGCAGAAGTGGAAAGCAATGGGTTTGTGGCTGGTAGATCCAGAACAAGCACCACTTTTAAAAGCATCAGCCCAGTTGCAGCAAAATCGATTTAGCTCTAATTCTTTGATCGCTTTGGGTAACGTATTCAACGGCGAGAATACTCTTTGGGATATTGCATTTAAGAAAAAGCAGTGCGTGACTGTGGCAACTCGCGCTTTAGTTAATTACATCAAACAGGGTTTAGTAAATTTCCGAACAGTACCAGACTTACCGTCGCCTATAGAACAGTGGCGCCTTGCCGCAGCGATGGCCGGGGCGGGTCGCCCTTTGATTGCCTGTATCGATGACAGTCCGACAGTTTGCGAATTTTTAGAACAAATTTTATTGCCGGAGGGGTATCGAGTCCTAAAAATTCAAGACCCCATGCAGGGAGTGGGCCTCCTCGCCAAACAAAAGCCTGCTTTAATTTTTATGGACGTGGTGATGCCGAAGACAAGTGGCTTTGCTTTGTGCAATTTTTTGCGAAAAACACCTGCTTTTCGCGAAACTCCGATTGTGTTTTTGACCAGTCAAGACAGTATAATTGACCGCACGCGAGCGAAATTGACAGGTGCTTCCGATTTTTTGAGGAAGCCAGCCAATCCCGAACAGGTTTTGCAAATAGTTGACAAGTATTTGAAGGTAAAAGGCGATGGCCACCCTTCAGCCATTCGCCCCCAAGATATACTCCATTCACGACAACTTACCCTGGCAAATTCTTGAACCCAAATTATGCTGATCAAGCGTCACTTATCGGGCGCGTGAGCCTCCGGGGCACCCGATAAGTATTGTAAAATAAAGACGCCACCGAATTTTACCAATAAATCTTGTAGGGGCGGTTGCATGGTTTTTCTTGATTTCAAAGCCAAGATTTCCCTAAACCTGCTCAGCGGGTATTGATTCTAATATCTGTTCCAACCTGTTAACAAAAAGAATGCAACTGTAGGCAAGTTTCCAGCCAGAGGCTCATCAGTCCTTTCCAGTTTTTTAATCTAAAATCTAAAATCTAAAATCTAAAATCTAAAATCTAAAATGGTATAATCCATAAAACTTGATATTAATTATGAGCGATCGCACCCCGCAGGTGAGCGTAGTAATTCCGGCTTACAACTGTGCTGCTTACGTCGGCCAAGCCGTAGATAGCGTTCTGCACCAAACCTATACTAACTGGGAAATTATTGTCGTAGACGACGGCTCCCGAGACGATACCAAGTTAGTTTTAGAGAAATATGGCGATCGAATTCGCTACATTTACCAACAAAATCAAGGAGTTTCGATTGCCAGAAATCACGGCATCGAGCTATCGCGAGGAGAATTCATCGCTTTTCTCGATGCTGACGACTACTTTTTACCCGACAAATTAGCAGCACAAATGGCTGTATTTGCAGCGAAACCACATCTAGGAATAGTCCACAGCGGCTGGCGTCTAGTTAATAGTATAGGCGAACCGTTAAAAGATGTCAAACTCTGGCAAAATGTCCCTAAATTAGACTTAGAAATGTGGCTGCGGTGGAAACCAGTATTACCCAGCGCGATGGTATTTCGCCGTCAGTGGTTAGAGCGCGCCGGCGGATTTGATCCTCGATTTCCACCGGCGGAAGATACAGATTTAGTGCTGCGTTTAGCCTTAATGGGATGCGAAGCAGATTGGCTGCCGCAAGTAACTGTTTGCTACCGCCAGCACGAACAAAGCGCCATGTACAAAGGTTTACCCCAGGCTAAATCCCTCGCCGCAGTGATGGACAATTTTTTTGCCCGCCCCGAGTTGCCGGATAAAATACGTTTGTTGGAAAAGCAAATCAAGTACAGTACCTTAGTTTGGATTGCTTGGTATTTGTACCGCACCGGTCATTCTGTTGAGATGGTAGAGTTTTTGCAGCGTTCTTGGAATTATACGCCTTATTTGCCTGTGGAAACAGTAATTAATTGGGCGGAAGCTTTCGCCGAGTTTTCGCAGGATGCGGGAAATGAATTCGATGCCGATTTATTAGCTCAATCTGCAGAGTGGCAGCAGTTAATGCAGTGGACTATTCTCGGTACGCCAGCTTGATTGTGTTGATAGTCGATCGAGCTTGTATGTCATTTCTGGTTGATTCGTGATAGTATAACTTGCGCGATCGTAAAAGCAGATTTTACTAACCATCTATAGCGCTTCTCACGGAGGTGAGATACACCTAATTGTCCTCATCAAGGGTATATTATGTGGTGCTAATCTGTAGGTGGGAAACTGTTAAATTTTCGATGACACTTGCAGATTGTTTCGGGCGACGCACCTTACCCTACTGGTTTTCTAGGAACCTAGGTATATAGGACTTACGCAACTGGCACATTAAACAAAGGTATGTAGTTGCGCTTCAGCGCTCTTCTCTAAGTTAAGAGCGCTGAAGCGCAACTACATACCTAAATTTCAACCCCTATTTGTGACAGTTGGCTTTAGTCCGAATGGCGTAAGGAGCGGGAGTTCTGAGTTCGATATTACCGTCAATTCCTAATCCTGAACAGGCGTCGATATCGGTAGTCTTGACAGGCTTATTTGAAGGTTTTTTGACCTTTTTCTAAGTCTTTGAGTGTCATCCTATTGATTATTCCTTAGCCGAAAAGGAGTTGCCGCAGCTACAGCTTTGGGCGGCATTGGGATTGTGAAATCGGAAACCTCCGCCCATCAAGTCTTCTGAATAATCCAAGGTGAGCTCATTGAGATATTTTAAGTGCTGGGGGTCGATCGCTACTTGAACTCCCTCCGACTCGCATACAGCGTCTTCTGGGGCTGGCGCATCGTCAAATGCCATTGTATAAGACAAACCGGAGCAGCCGCTCGATTCCACGCCCAGACGAAATAAAGCATGGGGGTTCGGATGCTTCGACTTGAGGCGCGTTACTTCTGTTGCTGCTGTTTTGCTCAGATGAATCATTATGAGTAATTGGTAATTGGTAATTGGGAAGTAATGTTGAGTTTTGAAAATGTAGAATGTGCCTAGGCGTGTAACTTATCCGGAGAATGTAAAGTGCGCCGAACCGCGCACCTTACCCCTATATTTTTAGCAACTTGAGTTACTTAGCCTTTTCATTACGAGCATAATCGTCTTGAAAGCGGATAATATCATCTTCTCCGAGATATTCGCCATTCTGCACCTCAATTAAAACCAGGGGGATAACTCCCGGATTTTCCAGCCGATGAGAAGTGCACTGAGGAACGTAGGTAGACTGATTTGTAAACAGAACTTGTTCAGTTTCGCCACAAGTAACTTTTGCAGTACCAGAAACCACAATCCAGTGTTCGCTGCGGTGGTGGTGCATTTGCAGGCTGAGGCGGTGTCCCGACTTAACTTCGATCCGCTTAATTTTATATCCTGGGCCTTCTTCTAAAGTCGTAAAGGAGCCCCAAGGCCGCAATTCTGTAGCGGCTATTCCGTTGGGTGCTGCAGGTGCGTGCAGGGTAGATACTTGAGAAATTTCTTGAATCTGAACCATGATTTTCACTCCTTGAGGATTGCTTGCGGAATCCTTTGGTAAACGACGTTGTTTTTTGAGATTAACTAATCTATAGTTAAAACCGAAGCCCACCTGCGGGGACTGGTTAGCCGACTGTAGAGTTTTGCAAGAGTTGTGCTCAGCCCGATCGACTTGCCTTAACAACCATAGCAAAACCAACATAGCTGTTGTCACCTGATATTTGCTCGATCGCCCCAATCTACATCAAATCTTCATAGAAAGGGCGCTGGTTCTTGAATATTGATTAAAGGTGAATCCTAATCCAGCTCTTGAGACTGCTGTTGCAAAACTTCTAGCATCTGGTTAGAGACCCTCTGGGATGAAACCTGGTTGAATAGTTAGACTTGAATAAGTTTGGCTAAGTTCTGTGAAGCAGTGATAAGTGAACCGAACGTCGTAGAGTTTTTTCAATTCTGCAACCAGGGTGGGACAAAGCGGCCCAAAGCTATCTAACCAGGCTTTGAGTCGATCGACTTTTTGCAATTATTCAGAAATACTCATTACTGTTGAGAAGGCAAAATGCTGCTGGAGAATGTCACCCAGACGCTGAGGATACAGTCGCATTAACAATGCTATAAACTCATTTCTCAACAACAGGCTTTCCGGCCTGTTCCACAGAGAGTAAATATTGTGCGCTGGGTCGGAAAGCCCGCCCTTAAAAAGCTTATTAACAAGAATGCAAGATGTGAGTTAGTATCGGAATTACTCATCTCTCTGCTCTTCCTCTGCGCTCTCTGCGGCCTCTGCGGTTTAATAATTCACCTAATTGAAGAGTCTTTAAGCATAAATCTTTAACCTCCGGGTTCCATAGTTAAGTTATCGGCTTTAACTATTTTTTTACTCGGATCGAATAAGTTTGGATTTTTTGGTAGCTCTACCCAATTGAGTAGATCCACATATAATACATGATACTAGAGCGATCGGCATCCCATCCTCTACTCTAGATCAACATCTTTTCGTCACTTTGACAGGAGCATCAAAATAAATGAACAGCAACGGACTGCCACAAAAGCAAGGTCTGTACGATCCGCAGTTCGAGCACGACGCTTGCGGAGTCGGATTCATCGTACACATGAAGGGTAACAAATCCCACGAAATTGTCGAGCAGGCACTGACAATCCTCTTGAACCTCGACCACCGGGGCGCGTGCGGCTGCGAACCCAACACCGGAGACGGGGCGGGGATTTTGATGCAGCTACCCCACAAGTTTCTCAAGAAAGTAACGGCGGCCCTAAACATCGAACTTCCCGAAGCCGGCGAATACGGCGTTGGCGCGATTTACTCGTCGCCAAATCGAACTGAACGCGAAAACGGCCAGCGCATTTTTGAGGAAATCGCGGCAGAAGAAGGCCAGGAAGTGCTGGGCTGGCGCGATGTTCCCACGGACAACTCGTCCCTCGGCGACACCGCCAAATCTAGCGAACCCTTCATGCAACAAGTGTTCCTCCGGCGGGCGGCAGGTATTGACGAGGCGGCTTTCGAGCGGAAACTGTACGTCATCCGCAAACGGGCTCACAATGCCATCCGCAGGACTAACACAGACCCATACTGGTATAATTCCACACTCTCCTGCCGGACGATCGTCTACAAGGGTATGTTAATGCCGGTGCAAGTCGGCGATTACTATCCTGAACTGCACGACCCCGACATGGAAAGCGCTCTAGCCCTGGTTCACTCGCGCTTCAGCACGAATACTTTTCCGAGTTGGGAACGATCGCACCCTTACCGCTACATCGCTCACAACGGCGAAATTAACACGATGCGCGGCAACATTAACTGGATGCACGCGCGGCAATCGCTGTTCGAGTCGGAACTATTCGGCGATGACTTAAAGAAAATCCCCAATTTAATCAATATCGAAGGCAGCGACTCGACGATTTTTGACAATGCTTTGGAATTGCTGAATTTGGCCGGGCGTTCTTTGCCGCACGCTGTAATGATGATGATTCCCGAACCTTGGACAGCCCACGAGTCCATGAGTGACGAGAAAAAAGCTTTCTACGAATACCATTCTTGCTTGATGGAACCTTGGGACGGCCCGGCTTCGATCGCCTTTACCGATGGTACTTCGATCGGGGCCGTACTCGATCGCAACGGTTTGCGCCCTTCCCGCTACTGCGTTACCAAAGACGACTTGGTAATTATGGCATCGGAAGCGGGAGTTTTGCCGATCGCCCCAGAACGAATTGCATCCAACGGCCGCTTGCAACCGGGGCGGATGTTTCTGGTAAATACCGAGGAAGGCCGCATCGTCTCTGATGAGGAAATTAAAACCAAAATCGCCACAGAACACCCGTACCGCGAGTGGATCGACCAGCACATGGTCGAAATCGCCAAACTCAAAGATGCGCCGGCAGTAGCAGAATCTCATCCCGAAACATTATTGCAGCGGCAAATGGCCTTTGGCTACACCTTTGAAGAACTGCGGTTGCTGTTAGCGCCGATGGCGAAAGATGGCGTGGAAGCTGTCGGCGCGATGGGTGCGGATACGCCGCTGGCGGTGCTTTCCAACCGCCCAAAACTGCTTTACGAATACTTCCAGCAGTTGTTTGCTCAAGTTACCAATCCGCCGATCGATTCTATCCGCGAAGAAATTGTAACTTCTGCCGAAACTACGATCGGCGCTGAACGCAATTTGCTCAAACCGGAACCGGAAAGCTGTCATTTGATTGAACTGAAAACGCCAATTCTCAGCAATGAAGAATTAGCTAAGCTCCAACACGTAAATGAGGGCAATTTCAAGTCCATCACCGTGCCGATTTTGTTTGACCCCAAAAGCGGCCTGAAAGGTCTAGAACAGGCTTTAGAAGAGGTTTTTGCAGCAGCAGACAGCGCGATCGCCTCCGGGGTGAATATCATCATTTTGAGCGATCGGGGTATCAGTCCAGACAAAGCCCCAATTCCGGCGCTGCTGGCAGTTGCGGGCCTGCACCACCACTTGATCCGCAAAGGTACGCGCACGCGGGCGGGACTCGTGCTCGAATCCGGCGAACCGAGGGAAGTGCATCACTTTGCGACACTTATTGGATATGGTTGCGGCGCGATTAATCCGTATTTGGCTTTTGAGACGATCGCCGATTCGATCCGCGAAGGACTGCTGCTAAATGTCGAGTACAAAGCTGCTTGCAAAAACTACATCAAAGCCGCCACTAAAGGGGTGACGAAAGTTGCCTCGAAAATTGGGATTTCCACAATTCAAAGTTATCGCGGCGCGCAGATTTTTGAGGCGATCGGCTTAAATAAATCCGTAGTCGATAAATACTTTGCTTGGACAGCCTCGCGGATTGAAGGCGTAGACCTCGAAGTCATCGCCCAAGAAGCAATTTTGCGCCACAATCACGCTTTCCCCGATCGCCCTTCCAGCGGACATACTCTCGATGTTGGCGGCGAATATCAGTGGCGGAAAGAAGGCGAAGCGCATTTGTTTAGTCCGCAGACAATTCACGCCCTGCAAAAGTCGGTGCGCGATGGCAGTTATACGCTTTTCAAACAGTATTCGGGGCTGGTAAACGAACAAAACCAGCAGCATTTTACCCTGCGCGGTTTGCTGCAATTCAAGCAGCGGGAATCGATACCCATTGAGGAAGTTGAGCCGATCGAATCTATTCTCAAACGCTTTAAAACTGGGGCGATGAGTTACGGTTCGATTTCTAAGGAAGCCCACGAATCGCTAGCAGTAGCGATGAACCGCATTGGTGGCAAATCGAACACCGGTGAAGGCGGCGAAGATCCGGAACGCTACACTTGGACGAACGATCGCGGCGACTCGAAAAACAGCGCGATCAAACAAGTTGCTTCCGGGCGTTTCGGCGTTACCAGCTTGTACCTTTCCCAAGCGCGGGAACTGCAAATCAAGATGGCGCAAGGCGCGAAACCAGGTGAAGGCGGACAGTTGCCCGGTAAAAAAGTATACCCGTGGATTGCGAAGGTGCGGAACTCGACTCCGGGTGTGGGTTTGATTTCGCCTCCTCCTCACCACGACATTTATTCGATCGAAGATTTGGCAGAATTGATTCACGACTTGAAAAATGCCAACCGGGAAGCGCGGATTAGCGTGAAACTCGTGTCGGAAGTTGGAGTCGGGACGATCGCGGCGGGTGTTGCTAAGGCCCACGCCGATGTCGTGTTGATTTCCGGCTACGACGGCGGAACCGGCGCTTCGCCGCAAACTTCGATCAAACACGCGGGATTACCTTGGGAATTGGGACTGGCTGAAACTCACCAAACTTTGGTACTCAACAATCTCCGCAGCCGGATTGTCGTAGAAACTGACGGTCAAATGAAAACCGGCCGCGATGTAGTAATTGCTGCCTTGCTTGGCGCTGAGGAATTCGGTTTTGCGACCGCGCCGCTGGTGACATTGGGCTGCATTATGATGCGCGTTTGCCACCTGAACACTTGCCCGGTGGGTGTGGCAACGCAAGACCCGCTACTGCGGAAAAACTTTACCGGCGACCCAGAGCACACGGTAAACTTTATGACCTTCGTCGCGCAGGAAGTCCGGGAAATTATGGCGCAGTTGGGCTTCCGCACGCTGAATGAAATGGTGGGGCGGACTGATGTTTTGGAAGCGAAACAAGCGGTGGAACACTGGAAGGCTAAGGGTTTGGATTTCTCGAAAATCCTTTATCAGCCGGAGGTTGGGGCGGATGTCGGCCGCTATTGTCAGATGGCGCAGGAGCACGGTTTAGAAAAGTCGATCGACATGACGGTGTTGTTGGATTTGTGCAAAGGTGCGATCGAAAATGGCGAAAAAGTACACGCCAAACTGCCGATTACCAATGTCAACCGCGTTGTCGGCACAATTCTCGGCAACGAAATCACCAAACGCAACTGGGAAGGTTTGCCGGATGACACGGTACACCTGCACTTCCAAGGCAGCGCTGGGCAAAGCTTTGGCGCATTCGTGCCCAAGGGTGTCACCCTGGAGCTCGAAGGCGAAGCTAACGACTATTTGGGCAAAGGGCTCAGCGGCGGCAAGATTATCTTGTATCCGTCGCCAGATTCTACCTTTGTCGCGGAGGAAAACGTGATTGTCGGTAACGTAGTGCTTTACGGCGCGACATCCGGCGAGGTTTTCATCCGAGGGATGGCGGGCGAACGTTTTGGGGTGCGTAACTCCGGCGTTAACGCGGTAGTTGAAGGTGTGGGCGATCACGGTTGCGAGTACATGACGGGCGGCAAAGTTGTAGTTTTGGGTGAAACCGGGCGCAATTTTGCCGCAGGTATGAGTGGCGGTGTGGCTTACATTTTGGATGAAGCGGGGGATTTTGCTACTCGCTGCAATATGTCGATGGTGGATTTGGAAAAATTGGAGGATGTTGAGGAGATTAGCGATTTGCGGCAGTTAATTCAGACTCACTTTGATTTGACTGGAAGTGCGAAAGCATCGAAGGTTCTGGCTGCGTGGGATGAGATGGTGCCGGTGTTTGTGAAGGTGATGCCGAGGGATTATAAGCGGGTGTTGCAGGCTATTGAAAGGGCGATCGCATCGGGTTTAAGCGGTGATGATGCGCTGACGGCTGCATTTGAAGAAAATGCTCGCGATGTCGCTCGGATTGGCGGCAGCTAGTCTAAGAAACCGGGTTTCTGCGATAATCTTGGCATCACCACCGAGATTTAGGAAGAAACCCGGTTTCTGAACCCCCGCGCCTAGTCCAAGAAACCGGGTTTCTGCGACAATCTTGGAATCCCCACCAAGATTTAGGAAGAAACCCGGTTTCTGACTGCGGCGCGATCACCCCCAATCCAAGAAACCAGGTTTCTGCGATAATTTAAGCATTCTCACCGAGATTTTGGTGAGAAACCCGGTTTCTGACTTCCCCGGTTTCTGAAGTTGATAGATTAACTAAATTTTGAATAAATATAGCCACAATATTATTGAACCAACCACTAACCTCCTTACAAATTTCTATCTCATCATCTGAGATGTCAATGTCAGATACCTTCTTAGGATGAGTAATTCTGTTCCGAATTGCAATAGCTGTTTGAAATTTTTTCCATGTAGTTGTTCCAATTCCAAGTTCAAGCTGCATTTTCAACAGACGGTTAACAACCTTCACTGTAAAAATAAGATTATCGGAAAGCCTCAGAAATTTTGTTTGAATAGATGTTTCGCCATTACCTTTTAGACCATAACTTTCATCGGCAAGCATGGCATATTCTGCAATAGTCATTTGCAGAACTCCATTACGTGATTTTGCTTTAAGGCAAGTTTGCTTAATCAGCCAAATTATTCCTTCTATAGAAGCAAAAATGCTGCGGATGTATGCACGCCGAAAAAATTGCGTATTCGGCTCCTTATTAAGCAAAGCCTCTGCTTCTCCAGCATCTTCAAGAAGCTTTAACATTGGCTCTGTTATGTCTCCTAATTTCATTCTGACTTCACCTAGCACCCATCTTTTTGTAGTGTATGACCGAGTGGACTGGCTTACCAGTTCAGCAACTACACGCATAGCAATAAATACTGAGCTTCACCATAACCATACTGTTATAGATAACTTTTAGCAATTCTCTAGCGGAAAACAACAGCCATGAACTTCTGTCTCGCAAATTTTTTTTCAGCCAGGCCCTCACTAACAAATCAGCAAGCTAACTACATATTGATTTACATTTGCGTGACAAACACCTATTTTACCGTAAATTACCGCATATTTTATTTTCTGTCAATACCTACTCAAAAAATATTGAGGATTTTCTAGTATATACTACGCTACCTGAAAGTTCTTTTCGAGCGCCAACTCGGTTAGACAGACCTACAGTTAGATTTGTTAATAGTTTTGCTGCATAACTATAGGGAATTGTACAATAGATAAACTAATCGAGTCTCCAAACTAATCAAGCGGATTTTAACCGAGTATCTATAATTGTACCGCCATCCTCAACCAGACATCGAGACATTCTTAATTACCGACGAGCAAAACGGTCATTATATGTGGATCAACCTGGGCTGGCCAAAGGGCGATCGCATTATCGGTATCACTGTTTACGTTCGGATTCGCGATCGCAAATTCTGGATTGAGGAAGACTGGACTGAAGATGGGATTGCAACGGATTTGGTGCGCGCTGGAGTTCCCAAGGAAGATATTGTTTTGGCATTTCACGAGCCTGGGATGCGGCAGTACACAGATTTTGCAGTAGCTTCGTAGCACTTCAGGGATGGGAAAATTAAAAAGCTCGATCGCACAGCTATTGATGGTTATTTATTGAACAAAATTTTTTTTGAAACATTAGTTTACTTACCACCATATTCTCCTCTACCTAAAGAAGATTGAGCCAAGAAGAGTCTTGATTAAAGAGTCGAAGCCGCCAACAACTGGAACAGTTTGATTGTTTACATTCTGGCAATTGAAGATGTCTTAGGTCAAGCGTCCTAACTGCCTTAACGGCTGCGATACTTCCCATCCCCGCAGTAAAAATCTTTTTTCCCAAAACAAAAAGCGCCCCTATTTCTAGGAGCGCTTTTTGTAATCGAGGACTAAAACTTAGCCATTGATAGAAGGAGCAACCAAAGCTACAGGAGTGACTTCACTAGCAGCCAAGTCAAGCGGGAAGTTGTGAGCATTGCGCTCGTGCATTACTTCCATACCCAAGTTAGCGCGGTTGATCACATCAGCCCAAGTATT
>NZ_JAUBQH010000054.1:0-46748 GCF_036701145.1 Microcoleus sp. Pol17C6 | reverse complement strand
CAAAAACCCTTATTTTGCCCTACAACCCTTGCCAGACAAGCGTTGGAGCCGCAAGTTTTTAGACCTGAATCCTTACAAGCTACACAAAAAAGAACAAAAATATCAGCTATGGCAAGAAGGGTTCCACCCGCAAGCTATTTTGGATGAGGCAATGCTGTTGCAAAAATTGGAGTATATCCATAATAATCCTGTTAGGCGCGGCTATGTTGACGATCCGGCTTGTTGGAGATATTCTAGTTATCGAAATTATATGGGCCAGGATGGATTGTTGCCAGTTGATTTGATTGATTTTTGAGTCGGATGATTTGTTTGAAGGAGCGAGGCAGAGCCTCTGGAAATGTGTTACCAGGCAGAGCCTGGTAACGAGGGGGAAAAGAAGGGAAAAGAGCGAGGCAGAGCCTCTGGATATGCGTTACCAGGCAGAGCCTGGTAACGAGGAATTTTCTTCCTGTCCGCCTTTGCGGACTTTGTTTGTGGAGCATCCGAATTCTATTCGACGGGTTCTATTCCGTAGGTTCTTAACTTCCCGATAAAATCTCTTCGAGTGCTAATTTCAGCGTCGGATATTGATATTGAAAACCGCTAGCTAGAGTTTGTTTCGGCAACACTTTCTGCCCTTCCAAAACAACTTTTGCCCCGTCTCCCAACAGCAATTCTAATGCAAAACTTGGCACCGGCAACCAAGAAGGTCGCTTTAAAACTTCCCCTAAAGTTTGACACAATTCATTCATCCGCACCGGATTCGGTGCTGTCGCATTCAAAACTCCTTCAACTTGGGAATTTTGCAAAGCGTACAAAATTAAATCAACCACATCCTCGCGGTGAACCCAAGAAAACCACTGTTTCCCTGTGCCGAGGGGGCCGCCAGCAAATAGTTTAAAAGGTGGCAGCATTTTTGCCAACGCGCCTCCCATTCCCAAAACTATCCCCAGCCGCAAAATTGCTAGCCGCGTTCCCGCATTTTTTGCAGGTTGGGCTGCTGCTTCCCAGTCTTTGCAAACTGCTGCTAAAAAATCGTTTCCCGCGAGGCTCGTTTCGTCAAACTCAGCGGTTTCGCTGGTTCCGTAATAGCCGATCGCCGATGCACTCACTAACACAGATGGTCTAGGATTAGCATTGACGATCGCCTCGACCAATTTTGCCGTCGTCAGTCTGCGACTGTCCAGAATTGCTTGCTGGCGCGCCTCCGTCCACCTTTCCTCTGCAATCGGCACTCCTGCTAAATTGACAACAGCGTCGCAGCCCGCGATCGACTTTTGCCAATCACCAGACTCCGCTGGAGTGTAGGCGACAACTTCCAAATTCGGATAAGCTGAAGCGGGAAAAACTCGGCTAGCCTTCGCCGCATCCCTGCTCAAAACCACCACTTGATGTCCCGCAGCTTGCAGCTTCTCCACCAGCCGGCTACCTACAAATCCCGTTGCTCCCGCGATCGCTACTTTCATCTTTTACCAATAATGCACAGTTCTAGCAGTTTAGACGATCGTCCAAACTTGTTTTGAATTATACAAAACTAGAGAGCCGGCCCGATCGCCTCGCCACAAGCTTTCTGTATTTTGATTAAACTGATATGGGACGCGAGGAACACAAACCATGCCTGCAAAAAAATCAAAGCTTCTAATTGCTGCCTCCACCGTCGCAGCAGGTAGCGCTGCGGTCTACTTTTACTTCCAGGGTTTGAGCCAACAAGTATCCAACCCTCAAGACAGCGCCAAAGTTGTGCCCGACGAAGCAATGATGGCCGCGTTTATCTCCCCCAATCCCCAAGCGTTGTCCAAGTTGCAGCGATTTGGCACGCCAGGGGCTCAAAAGTTGATCGGTCAGGGTTTGAAGGGCTTTCAAGAACAAAGCTTGGCAGGCACTCAAATCGACTTTGACAGGGACTTAAAGCCTTGGTTAGGGGGGGTGATGGTCGCTTTGCTGCCCCCTGATGCTGTGACGAATACAGAGCCTCCAAAACTGCTGGTAGTAGTCAGCGTGAAAAATAAAATTAGCGCTTGGAATTTTGCTAATAAATTAAAATCTCAGCCCGGTGCAACTACTCAAGAAAGCGAGTATAAAGGAGTTAAAATCTTTGAGATTGCAGAGCCAACTGGCAAGCGCTACAGTGTGGCTTTGCTGAACGACCAATTAGTGATGGCTCCTTTGAAAAAGCCTGTGGAATTGGCGATCGATACTTTTAAAGGAGAACCCTCCCTCGCAACCCAGCAGAGCACAACTAAGTTTTTTGCAGAGAGTGCTGGTGTCAAGAATCCGATCGCAACTGTTTATATTGCTGACTATCCGGCGGCACTTGACCAATTGAAAGCTAATTTGCCCGTCGATATCCAGTTGCCTTGGACATTGTTTTCGCAGTTCAAACAAGTCAAGTCTTTGGTTGCGGGAATTGGAGCAGATAGTGAGGGATTGAGGGTAAAAACTATTGCTCAGTTAGATCCTAAATTCGTGCAGCAAAAGCCACAATTTGCATCGAAATTGTTGCCCAGATTTCCGGATGAAACTATTGCTTTAGTCGGCGGCAAGGGAATCGATAAAATTTGGTCGCAAGCAACCGCTGAGGCACAAGATAGCCCGGAAGTTGACAGGGGAGTTCAGCAGGTGAGGGATAGTTTTAAGCGGTTGGATCTGGATGCGGATCGAGAGGTTTTTGGTTGGATGAATGGGGAATTTGCGATCGGGGCGATCGGTTCCAATCAAGGGATTTTGTCTCAGTTGGGGATGGGGGCGGCGATGATTTTTGAAACGAGCGATCGCCCTGCTGCCGAAGCAACTCTGAAAAAACTCGATGCGATCGCCAAAAGCAATCCTACAGTCAGCGTCGCCCCCAGACAAGTTCAAGGCAAAGAAGTTACGGAGTGGCAAATACCCCAGCAAGGCACTTTATTCGGGCACGGTTGGCTGAATGAAAATTCTGTGTTTGTAGCTTTCGGCGGGCCTTTAGTCGATGTGATTACTTCGACGCCACCGCAACCGCTAAGCAGCAGTCCGAGTTTTCAGGCGATCGCTACTTCTTTACCGCGGGCCAACCAAGGTTACTTTTACATAGATATGGAAAAAACCATGTCTTGGGCTAACCAATATTTGCTCGCAGTACAGCCAAATTTAGTTTCGCCCCCCGCCGCTGAATTGCTGAATTCTCTCCGAGGAGTTAGCGTAGCCACAGCTTCTACGCAACCGACAACTGCTGAGTTGGAGATGCTTTTTGCCTTCAAATCTAACAATTAGGGAATTTGTAATCGCTAATTTGTAATCGGTAATTCTTCCTTAATTCTTTCTATCCGTTAAATCCCGTACACGGCTTTGTTGCCGGACTTTTTTCTGACCAAAAAAAGATGCTGCCCTCAATGGAGGGCAGCTACTCAAATAAAGCATCTTAAAGTCTCTCAAAACTTCAGAATTAACCTTCAGACATTCCTGATTTATTCGGCAATTGCAAATCATCCGGGTCTACGTAGTGACAAACTGCTTTGTCCATGCAAATCAAGGCCCAGCCGGATTTATCGATGCTCATCAACTTGTAAGAAGCTGGCTGAATAAAGAAACCTTTGTGGTTGCGGGTTGCTGGTTTGATGTTAACGTGGCTGTCATTGCTCATGTTTTTACAACTCCTAGTATTATCGTAGTAAAATCTGAAAACCGCTGAGCGGGTTTGTCAATCGTCTAAGTCTTCAAATACTAGCACTGACTTTCTGAGTTTTCCATAAAGTTATTTATTGATTTATTACGATGTCGTAATAAACCGCAAAGCCACTTTCGTCGATCCCCGCCCACACATTGACTTGTTTGCGCGGTTACGGCTCCAGAAGCCACTGTTTAACGCGGGCGAGACTCTTCCAGTCGGGTTTTCTCTTTAATCCTTCTTCAAAATTTTTTTTAACTTCGTCGAGCAACTCTTCGGAAGCCATGAGAAGTTGCTGAGCCACTTCGACGTGGGGGCGCACTCCTTTATCTTTGAGATCCAGGATCGCTACTGCTAGGTTGATGCGAGCTTGGGGGTCGTGAGGGTTCAATTTAACGGCTGTTTTCGCTGCCTTTTGAGCCGGTGCAGGTTTATTTTCCAACAGGTAGAGCCACGCGAGGCTAGCCCAGGCATTGCCATTTTTGGGAGCTTTTTCGCACACTTCTTTAAACACGGGGATCAGATTAGCCGGGGCTTCGCCAGCTTGGTAGCGATCGAAACCGTCTTTAAACAATTCTTCAGGGGTCATTCGATTTTAGATTTTAGATTTGGGATGTTGCATGGAAAAGGGCATGGGGCAGTTAACAACTTTCTGCCCCATGCCCTCTTTTCCGATTTATGTAGAAAAAGAACTGCCACAACCGCAAGTTTGAGTTGCGTTGGGGTTAGTAAACTGAAAGCCGCCCCCAATCATAGCATCGCTGAAGTCGAGAACCAAACCGTAGAGATAAAGAATGCTTTTGCGATCGCAAACTACCTGAAAACCGTCGTAGTCGAACACTTCATCGTCGGATTTCACAGTGCTTGGATCTGCGAAATCCATCACGTAGGACATTCCAGAGCATCCGCCCTGGCGCACCCCTACCCGCAAGCAGAGGTCTTTACCTTGTTTTTCTCTCAGGGCTAAAACTTGACGGACAGCAGAGTCCGTCATTTGAATGCCGCGCTTTTCAGAAATCGCTTGAGTCATAATTTGCCGAACTCCTGAGACTGTCTAATGCTAAGAGTTTAATCTTATCCCTCCATTGTACAGGCATTCGCCGGAAGGCATTCGGTTAGATGCTGAAGGCCGAATTTTTAGCTTCTAACTTTTAATTCCCGTGGGGCCTCGTTCCCAAGCTTGATGCCCTCTCCCCCTATAGGGTTTATGATTGAGAAGCAGCGGTTGACCGGCTACCGGCACCGCAACAATGCTTCACCCAACGGGCTTACTCTATGGCAGCGCTGAATCGCTCTACTCTTCGTCGGCTACAAAACTTACCTCAAATTCCCAGCGTGTGGGAGGGCGATCGCCGACCCTTATCTAATGCTGACTCGCACATGATGCTAGATGACGACGACGTTCTAGAAGCTGGTGGCGAGTGCATTCTCTGGGTCGATGGCTCCGAAGGAGTCGTGAGGGCTATGGACATGGTAGGCCCAGATGCCGGCCCAGAGGCGATCGTCCGGGCCCTGCTACGGGCAATGGAACATCCCCAAAGTCCGGCTCCCGCAGTCCGCCCCCAAAAAATAGTAGTCAAAAACCGAGAAATTCAATTTTATCTGCGGGGCGTACTTCAAGATTTAGGCATTTCCATTGACTATGTGCCGGAATTGCCCCTAATTGACGAAATCTTTCGCGGCATGGAAGAGGTCGCGATCAACAGACCTCCTGAGTTGCCCCCTCAGTATGCTGAAGTTTTAATGGAAAAAGCGGCTCAAATTTGGCAGGACGCTCCGTGGCGGACTTTGAGCGAACACCAAATTATATCTATTGAAATCAATCAATGGGATGTCGCCAGCCTCTACGTGTCCGTATTAGGCCAAGGCAGAATGGATTACGGAGTTTTACTGTATCGTTCT
This sequence comes from Microcoleus sp. Pol17C6, assembly GCF_036701145.1. NCBI lineage: Bacteria > Bacillati > Cyanobacteriota > Cyanophyceae > Oscillatoriales > Microcoleaceae > Microcoleus > Microcoleus sp. Pol17C6. The sequence goes on along the minus strand of NZ_JAUBQH010000054.1, from coordinate 41,227 downwards.
CTAGAATCCTTGAAACGGTTTCGAGAACGAGTCGTCAATAATGATGAATCTTTTGAAGATTTAGAACAGGCTTTTTTAGGGCAAGACTGTTTGTTTCTCACCTTTGAAAGTGCAGCAGATATTGATGAGGACGACGACGACGAAATTGATTTAGCTGATTTGCCTCCATCGGAAATTGAACCAAATTTCGGCAACCTGCATCCTTTAGAAGGATTGCGATCGATTCTTTACGAAGAAGAAGCCCTCACGATGTTAGTTGCTCTCGAAGCATTTCACCGCTTTTTCCGCAACGGTCGCCGGAAATTGGGATCAGACACTTTTCCCACTCTTAGCAGTCGCTACCGCATCCCTGTTCCGCAGGCTGACGGAGAAATTCAACAGGTATCCGTTAAAGTTTCGACGATGCCCGAAGTGTCAGACGAATTATTACAGATGCTCGGTGATGACGATGATGACGATGATGACGATGATGATGAATTTGACAAGCCACTGCTGCGGGACGATTTGGTGCCGCAAAATTCATTTTTGAGTCTCGGCGCCGTACCTTGGGAAACGGTAGAGTTCCTGCGCCAAAGTGTCCAGTTTCACCAAGGTGCAGAAATTGATATTAATACAGCGGGAGATGGTTTGCCGGTGGTGATGATCCAAACTTCTCATCCGAAGGCAAAAACTATGATTCAGGATTTGAAAGAAGCTGGAGGCGTCAAGGGGATTGGTTTTAATCCGGGCGAAAATCCTTTTCAGGATGAGCAATATGACTTGGGTATTTTGCAAACCAAAAATGGGGAGCTGTATTTGTTTGGGGAGTTTAATGAAGACGATCCGGTGCATCAGGAAGCTCGCAAGAAGTGGGATCGCCGCTGTAAATTAACCAACGGTTGGTGCGGTTTGATTATTGCTAAAGGGTTGATGGGTGCTTCTCGCGGTCAGCCTCAGTTTAAGGATATGATCGCTTTGCTTGAGGTGCGCTGGGTGTCTGCTAAAGACTTGGGAATTGGGCCACTTCAGTTGATGCCGATGTTTTGAAGTTAGTTGACTGTTGACTGTTGTGAGAAAGAAGAAGTAAAAGTAATTTGTAAGGTGCGCTGGGGCGCACCATAGTTTTTAAATTATTAAGGAGAATGATTATGTCAAATTCTACTCAAAAGCGAGAAGTGTTAGTCACCCTTGATGCTGAATTAGCTGAGAAAATAGACCAATTTACTGATAATTGGACGGAGGCGATCGAACAAGCTCTCCGTCTCTGGTACGCTAAGCAAATAGAAGATAAGTTGCGGAAATTTTATCAAAACCGCAGCCAAGAAGATATTGAGGATGAAAAAGAATGGTTTAATTTGGTAGAGGAACAGATAGAAGAAACATGGAGCAGCGATGGACTCTAACTCAACAGCAAAAACTTATCCTCGCCAAGGTGAGATTTACCTTTCAAGAGCTTTGCGTCAGTTAGGAGATACCAAAAAAAGACCTGTAGTTGTGGTTTCTCCCGATATCCGCAACGAGTTTACGGATTCTGTCATTGTTGTTCCTTTCACCAGTAACCTTGCAGGAGTAGAAAATCCTACTCGCGCCTTGATTCCTGCGGGTGAGGGAGGATTGCAAGCTGATTCTCTAGCTGTATGTGAAAACGTTTCTGCTTTGCGACAGACATTTCTAGAACAAGGCCCTTACGGTCAAATTAGTGCTGTGTCTTTGGCAAGAATACAGAGGGCTATACAAGTGTCGATCGGCATTTATGAACTTTGAATGTTTCGGAAATTCTAAATTTTGTTACAATTTGTAAAAATACTGTAAAGGATAGGTAAAATGCGGGTTGCGATCGCAGGTGCGGGACTGGCTGGAATGACCACAGCAGTCGATTTAGTGGATGCCGGCCACGAAGTAGAAATTTTTGAATCCCGCCCCTTTGTCGGCGGCAAAGTCGGCAGTTGGGTAGATCCCGACGGCAATCACGTTGAAATGGGTTTGCACGTCTTCTTCGGCTGCTATTATAACTTATTTGCTCTGATGAAAAAAGTGGGAGCATTTGACGATTTGCTCCTCAAAGAACACGTCCACACTTTTATCAATCGAGGCGGCGAAACTGGTTCTTTAGATTTTCGCTTTCCGGTGGGTGCTCCTTTGCACGGATTGAAGGCATTTTTCACGACATCTCAGCTATCCGTACAAGACAAAATTCAAAATGCGATCGCCCTGGGAACTAGCCCGATCGTCCGGGGTTTGATAGACTTTGACGGGGCAATGAAAACTATCCGCGATTTGGATAAAGTTAGCTTCGCTGACTGGTTCCGCAGTCAAGGGGGCAACCAAAACTCGCTCAAAAGAATGTGGAATCCGATCGCCTACGCACTGGGTTTTATCGACACTGAAAATATTTCTGCCCGGTGTATGTTGACAATATTTCAATTCTTTGCCTCAAAAACCGAAGCCTCTGTCATGCGGATGCTGGCTGGTTCTCCCAACGAATATTTGCACAAACCAATTGTGGAATATTTGGAAAAGAAAGGAGCAAAAATTTACACGCGGCGCAGAGTCCGAGAAATTCAGTTTGAAGAAGGCGAAGAAACCCGCGTGACAGGCTTGGTAGTAGCTAACGGCGAAACAGAAGAAAAGATTACCGCAGACGCTTACGTTTTCGCCTGCGACGTGCCAGGAATTCAGAAAATATTGCCCCCAGCTTGGCGCAAATGGTCGGAATTTGACAACATTTATAAGTTAGATACGGTGCCAGTTGCTACAGTACAATTGCGGTTCGACGGTTGGGTAACGGAACTGGAAGACGAAGCCAAGCGAAAACAGTTGAGCCACGCTGTAGGAATCGATAATTTACTGTATTCAGCAGATGCAGACTTTTCCTGTTTTGCAGACCTAGCGCTGGCAAGTCCCAAGGATTATTATAAAGAAGGACAAGGCTCGCTGCTGCAGTTGGTGCTGACACCGGGAGATCCGTTTATTAAACAAAGCAATGAGGCAATCGCCCAACACGTACTTAAGCAAGTTCAGGATTTATTCCCGTCAGCGCGGGAATTAAAGATGACTTGGTACAGTGTAGTTAAGCTGGCTCAATCTTTGTATCGCGAAGCACCAGGAATGGATGTTTTCCGCCCTGCTCAAAAAACTCCGATCGCCAATTTTTTTCTAGCAGGAAGTTACACTCAGCAAGACTACATTGATAGCATGGAAGGAGCGACACTTTCAGGCCATCAAGCGGCTAAGGCAATTCTCGAAGATTACAGTCATTAGTCATTAGTCGTCTCTCGTTTTCTCTGGTTCCCAGGCATAGCCTGGGAACCAGAAAGAAACAATTCTTCAATCTAAAATCTAAAATCTAAAATCTAAAATCCCATGACTGATTGGTTAGAACACAGCGTCCAAGTAGAAGTGGCAATTCCCATCGAATTAGCGTGGCAACTCTGGTCAGATTTAGAGCAAATGCCGCGGTGGATGAAGTGGATAGAATCTGTTCATGTTCTCGAAGAAGATCCAGAATTGTCTCGCTGGAAACTCGCAACTGGCGGGTTAGAATTTAGCTGGCTTTCTCGGATTCTCAAATTAGTGCCGCATCAGATAATTCAGTGGGAATCGGTAGACGGTTTGCCAAATAGAGGTGCGGTAAGATTTTACGATCGCAAAGACAGCAGTATCGTCAAGCTGACAGTGGCTTACGGAATTCCCGGCTGGCTGGGAAAATTGATGGATAACCTATTTTTGGGCCGCGTGGTTGAATCGACAATTCAGGCTGACTTGGAAAGGTTTAAAGAGTATGCTCTGAAAGTAAAAGCGACATCTTAAATTCTGAGGACTAAAGTCGTTTGGTTTTTAATTGTAACGCGAGAGTCGATCGCCCCCCGGCCTCAGTATCATAGAGATGTGCTGCTGATTCCTTCTCGGTTCAGTTATGAGTTACTGCCTAAACCCCGCCTGTCAAAACCCGCAAAATGCCGATCGTACCCAATTCTGCCTGAATTGCGGCTCCAAACTGTTGCTGAGAGAGCGTTACCGCGCCATCAAACCCCTGGGGCGCGGCGGTTTTGGTCGCACTTTTTTAGCAATAGACGAAGACAAACCCTCAAAACCCCGCTGTGCAATTAAACAGTTTTTCCCGCTATCTCAAGGTACCAGCAGCAGCGAGAAAGCAGCAGAATTATTCAACCGAGAAGCGGTGCGGCTGGACGAATTGGGGAAACACCCGCAAATTCCCGAACTGCTGGCGCACTTTCAGCAGGAACGCTATCAGTATTTGGTACAGGAATTTATAGAAGGTCAGAATTTACAGGAAGAGTTGGCGCGGACTGGGCCTTTTAGCGAAAGTCAGATTCTCAGTCTGCTGAAGGATTTATTGCCAGTATTGCAGTTCGTGCACGATCGCAGTGTAATTCACCGAGATATTAAACCGCCCAATATTATCCGCCGTCGCATTTCTCAACCTCCCATCATTTATACTTACCCAACATTAACCGGGGAATTAGTTTTAGTTGATTTTGGCGCTGCAAAAGTTGTGGAGGGTTTGAGACAAACCGGTACAGTCATCGGTTCTCCCGAATTCGTGGCGCCGGAACAAATTAGAGGTCAAGCGGTTTATGCAAGCGATTTGTACAGTTTAGGAGTAACTTGCATTTATTTGCTGACTCAAATATCTCCTTTTGATATGTTTGATATCAATCGAGATGCTTGGGTTTGGCGAGACTTTTTAAAAGTTCAAATCGATCCGAAATTAAGTCGAATCCTCGACAAAATGATCGAACCAAGTCTCAGCCGCCGCTACAAATCAGTAGCTGAGGTATTGAAAGATTTGCAGCTGCAGTCGGCGGGGGCGGGAACGGGGACACCGCCACTACCAGCGCCTAAAATTTCCGTGCCGCAGAGAACCCCTGCGGTGCAGAATGCAGTGCCGCCAACGGTTGCAGGCACAATTATACCTGTGCCGCCGATGCAGCGGGTTGTACCCGCACGCGCGCCCACTTGGAGGTGTGTTCATACTCTGGTAGGGCATTCTAATGCTGTCACGTCGGTAGCTTTCAGTCCAGATGGCGCGACTTTAGCTAGCGGCAGTGAGGACAAGACGATTGAGATGTGGAAGTTGGAGACCGGTAAGCGGTGGTACACTCTCACGGGTCATTCTGACTGGGTGACTTGTGTGGCGTTTAGTCCTGATGGCGCTACTTTGGCTAGTGGCGGCCGTGATAAAACAATTCAAATTTGGGATTTGAATAAGGGTAAGTGGTGGTACGCTTTGCGGGGTCACGAGGATAGGGTTTATGCTGTGGCTTTTAGTCGGGATGGTCAGGTTTTGGCTAGTGGCAGTCGGGACAAAACTGTGCAGTTGTGGAATTTGAATAAGGGAAGGCGGATGTCGGCTTTGACGGGTCACGCTGGCGGGGTGGAGGCGGTGGCTTTTAGTCCTGGCGGGGAGTTTTTGGCTAGTGGCAGTCGGGATATGACTGTGCAGTTGTGGGATTGGCAAAAGGGTCGATCGATTTGTACTTTAGCAGAGCACGGAGATTGGGTGCGGGCGATCGTTTTTGCTGCGAACTCCCCCAACTCCCCTGCCGGTCAGACCCCCCCCAGCCCCCCCGTGGTAAGGGGGGGAGTAGGAGAAGGATTAATTTTGGCCAGCGGCAGTCGGGATGGTACGGCGAAGCTGTGGCGGGTGGATGGACAGGGGCGAGGGACGCTGTTGCTGAGTATGAGGGACAATTCTGGGGATGTTTTGTGTCTGGCGTTGAGTCCCGATGGTCGGGTTTTGGCGACGGGGAGTCGGGATGGCACGATTTATTTGTGGGATGCGGGTACGGGGGGTTTGCTAGAAATTCTGACGGGCCACGGGGGGGAGGTTTTGTCGGTGGCGTTTAGTGCTGATGGGGGGAGTTTGGCTAGTGGTGCGGGCGATCGAACTGTGAAGATTTGGCGGGCGATCGGGCATTAGGGGCGATGTCAAGAGTGCCCGCTAAAAAAATCTTATATTTATGCTTGACAGGCGATCGAATGTTCTGCTACATTAGGAATTCGTGAGGACGCATAGCTCAGTTGGTTAGAGCACTACGTTGACATCGTAGGGGTCACTGGTTCGAGTCCAGTTGTGTCCATCCCAAAACCCGCTTTCTAGGCGGGTTTTGAGTTTTATATAACCTAATGGGCTGCTATAGTATTCTCAATCAGGGGTGACAATAAGTGACAATCCCAGACATTAAATGCGATAAATCTGCGATATGCCCAAAGGTTCTGTAAATGTAGAAGTTTTCAAGGATCGGCTACGGTTAGCGTGGTCGTGGGAAGGTAAACGCTTTTGGCTCTACATTGGTTTGCCTGATACGATCGTCAATCGTAAAGTCGCTTCTATGAAAGCCAGCCAAATCGAGCTAGACATTGCTAGTGGTAATTTTGACCCCTCCCTCGCCAAGTACAAGCCCCAGAAACAAGAATCTATTTCTGTTTCTGAGCTTTTTGACCAATTTGTCGAATATAAACGCCGTAAAATTGAGGCTGATACTTTTGCTAAATATACTGCCTTTCAGAAACACGTTTCTGTGTTTTTCAAAAGCAAAACAACAATTTCTGTTTCTGAAAGTGTTGCTGAAAATTTTAGAGATTGGTTATTGTCCGATCGCTCCCTTGAACCTGTGACGGTACGCGAACGGATTATCATGATGAACGCTTGCTGGGAATGGGCACACAAAAAGAAGCTGGTTCTCGAAAATCCTTGGGCTGATGTTAAGGTTTCAGTCCCGCCAAAACAGCGCCCCGAACCGTTCACCCTTACAGAAATGAGCGCCATCGTTCATAAATTTCGTTCTGACTCAAACTTCAGTAACTACGCGGATTATGTGGAGTTTAAATTTGGCGTCGGTCTTCGCACCGGGGAAGCTGCTGCGCTGCAATGGCGACATTGCTCACCTGAGTGCGATCGCATCTGGATCGGAGAAAGTTTGAGTAATGGTGGCTCTCGCAAATCAACCAAAACTAACAAGGCGCGCACGGTGCCGCTAACACCAAGGCTGCAACAGCTATTACTTGATCGGCGACCAATTGAGACGCTGCCCGACAATTTAATTTTCACCAGTAGCGAAGGTAGAGCGATCGACTCCAAAAATTTCTGCAACCGCTACTGGAAACCTGCGCTTGCATCCCTTGGAATTGATTACCGAAAACCTTACAACACCAGGCACACGCTAATTTCTCACGGCTTGGAAGCTGGCATGAATCCCGTGGCGATCGCATCCCTCACTGGCCACAATGTTCGCACTCTGTACGAAAACTATGCCGGATTGGTCAACTCACCACAATTGCCTGATTTTTTCCCGGTTTTGAACCCGGTTTCAGATGCTGATTTTGTGGTAATTCCATCTGATATCTCTGAATAAAACTCAGATGTTCAGGATGATTAATATCCCCATTACAACTTATTAATTGATTCAACAAAATAGGATTATAGAGAATTTTCCCGCTTGGGTTGCGTCCCCAGTGGATCCCTTCTATAAGTTTTTTTTGTTGTCGGTATCGCATTAAGGTTCGATCGCAGCAGTTGAGAATTTGGCAGGCAGTCTTTGCATCACAGAAATTATTCATTTGGATTTTGATTTGAATTGAGTAAACTTTTGATTACGTTGTCTTTGATCATGTTTTGTCGCATTAGTTCAACTAAGAGGACTCGTGCTTCTTCTACTGAAAGTGATTGAGCTTGAGAAGCGTAGATTCTTAATCGAAGTTGTTGCTCAAGTGTGAGGTCAATAGTTGTCATGATTCTATTTTCTCAGTTCGATCTTTTTCGGCAATCAATAGGTTGATTCGATCGCGAACTTCAGCAGTTTCTCCAGTCAGCCAATTCACTATTACCTCTCTCTGGTATTTAGTCCCTGGCGCTTTCCATCCATACATCTGAGTCAGTAGATTTTGCAAGTGTTCTGGGTAGTATTCGGGCCACCAAATAGTAGCTATCTCTCTTAGTTTTTCAGCATCCTTCTCATCTATTCCCCCGGAGATAGCTGCTGGTTCGGGTGTTGGTTCGGGTGTTGGTTCGGGTGTTGGTTCTTCCGTTCTCTCCGTTGTCCCCGTTGTCGGTTCTACTATTGGCATTGTCGATTCCGATGTCGTTGGAGCTAGTGTCGGAGTTGGTGTCGGGTCTGGGGAAATCAATCCATTAAAAGCGGTTTTTTCATCAGCGGTAAGGGAGTTCCAGACTTTCTGGCGATCGGCTGCGCCTTTGCTGCAAACTTCCTTGAGCATGGTCTGAATATCAAGAGCTGTTTCTCGATCGCCGGCTTCGATCGCTAGCCGGATATATTCGACCAGATCCCCTGTTTCGTTGTTCTGTTGAGTCTGCTGATCGACCTCATTTTTTGAAAATGGCTCCAAATTTTGAGGTCGATCGCTAGGTTGATCACCTTGCTGTGCAAGGGATTGATCAACCTGATCAACCTGATCGACCTTGTTACCCAAACTAGGAAAATCTTTCGCTGCCGTGGAATTACTAAAAGCGGAAGCAGCCATCCAGTTTACTGTTCCTTTCGAGGTCGGATTCGAGGTCGGATTCGAGGTCGGATCTGAAGTTGGATTCGAGGTCGGATCTGAAGTTGGATTCGAGGTCGGATCTGAATTTAGTATTTTTTCAGAAATAGGATGATCAGGTTGATCAGGTTGATCAAATCCTTGTGTAGCAGGGTGATCAACCTCGTGATCAACCTCCCTTTTTAAGGGGCTTTTCAAAACTTGAGGTCGATCAGCAGCCTCAACAGGGATTGAATCAGCCTCAAATTCGGCGTCAAATTCGGGGTCGGATTCAGCAAGCTCAAGAGGGAGGGAGACAGGTTGGGGTTCGGGTTCAGTTTTGCACCAAACTCGAACTCGTTTGCTGGATATCGAGCGAAACTCTCGCTCCCACCCAAATTTCTTGAGGATGGCGGAACAGCGCATCTGGTGCGATCGCTCTTGTCGGCTCAGGTCAACTTGGAGATGAGTGAGCAGATCGCTGAGTCGGATATATTCGCGGTGTTCAATAAAATTTTCGATGACATCTTCCCAGGGATCTGATGACTGAAACTCTTGAGCAATGTGTTCGGCAGTTTCTTCATCTTCATAGTCAAGACAAGGTTCTTCGCCAGATTTGTAAGCCAGCATCGCAGCAGCCCAAATCGCATCTCGTTCTTTCTTAAGCAATTTAGTATCAATCCGGTGCTTGACCGGAATTACCCAAAATCGCCGGTTGCCTGTTTCATCAGCGAGAAATTCTTGCTTGTTGGTGGTTGCGACAATGATGCTGGGTCGGTTGAAGTCTTCAATATCTCGGCAATATGGCGGTCGAATTTTGTCTGTTCCGGTGGATAAAAAAGCTTTGGTTGCACTGACATCGCGCCGTCTGAAAACACTCTCTAGCTCTGCCCATTCTACAAACCAGGCTTGGTGCAATTTCAGCCGTTCATCTTTGTCAGAAACAGTTCCCAGGGAATCGTCAAAATATTTGCCTCCCGCCAGCACCTTAAAAAAAGTTGACTTTCTATAGCCCTGTTTTCCTTGCAGAATCAGAACTGTGTCTATTTTGCATCCTGGTTCAAACGTTCGTTTCACAGCACCAATTAATGTTTTTCGGACAAACATTTCATAAATTGGATCGTTGACACCAAAATATTTTTCAGCGAGACTATCTAAAAACGAAGTATCTGGTGCTGGTGGCAAAGAATTTAGATACTCTTCAATTGGTGAATACTGATTTTCTACTGCTATTTCTGTCAGGATATCTTGAACATCTTCTCGACTGGATTTGACGAGAATTCCGTGTTTGATTGCGAGTTGAATTCGCACTCGATCGAGTGATACTGGTTTACCGTCAATTTCGATTCGCTTGCTGAGTTTATTCAAGCGAAGCCGTTTGCCAAATTTTCTAATAATTTTTCGGTAATCCTGAATCATTCTGTTATCTGAATTTAAAATATTAAATTCAGATACTTCTGATTCGGAGGTAGCTAAGTTAGCCAAGTCAGATTCAGCCTCTGCCTCCAATAATGAAACTAAATGATCGGGTTGCAAAGACTTAATGAATCGCCAGTATTCACCTTTAATGCAGCTTTCAATCCCATCACTAACATATTTAGAGATGCTGGCGATCGGATTCGACTTAACTGCGTAATTCCAGATTTGATCCCACTCTTCTTGATCCCAGCCACCGCCGGGAGAACAACGCCGACAAGCATCAAGAAATAGAGTGTAGGCATCCTCATTGGTTACTTGTCCGAGTCGGCTGAACTCAGATTGAACTCCAATTAAATCCCGTGCCAGTGTTGCCATTGAGGTATTTCTGAGAGTCGCTACTCCATTCAAAAATTCCTTGTTGGGCTTTCCCAGACCGCACTGTAGAGAAATTGGCACCGGCACCGGAACAGTGATGTCTTTATACCGTTGAGATATTTCCTCCGGTGTCGCAGTTAGAGTTGCGGTGGCAGTGCGCCCCGTCGTGGCAGTCGCACTGTCTAAGACAGTAGCGCTGTGGGTGGCAGTGGCAGTAGCAGTGGTAGAAAATTGCAGTAAAGCTTGGTGCTGTTCCTCAAGTTCTCGTTGTTTCCGAGCGAGTAACTCTTGATAAAGAATGAGAAGTCGATCGCGCAAATCACTGTAGCTGTAGCGAGTGCCGGACTCTTCAACAAAATCGGTTTTAACGGGTTCGCGATCGGGCTTAACGTGCCACGCACCCGCCAGCCGAAAAACACGACTGGGATTTTTGTTGCTCTCGTCTGCTTCCATGACTTCGATCAGAAGCACTTGCAGTTCCCGCCAATGTTCCGGTGCGAGCGGCTCATCAAAAAGCCAATACGGTTGCATTGACTTGTCACCGCTAAATATGGTGAAGGTCGGTTCAACAAAACCTACTTCGCTCCATTTTTCAAATTGTTCGGCTAGCGGGATATCATCCCATTCACAGAAAATGGCACAACATTGTGTGATGTCAGCATCGGTGTGTCCTCCGCCCGCACCATTAACCACGATGTACACCCCGCGCCCGTCTGTCTGATGATTTTCTATTGTTTCCCAGTCCACACCATTTTCTTTACGACCTTTGTCCTTTTTTTTACGATCGTCCGAGCTGTGATAGAAAAATCTCAAGAAAGCTTCACCTGGTTGATATCCCAAGTAGTTCAGGTGTTTTTGTGCCAATTCACGATCGATTTCAATTCTCATGATTTTGTTCTCCTGATTTTTCCCTTGATTTGATGAGAGATGCTAATTTGAACCGAAGTCCTTTGATTTCTGAATTAAGTTGATCGCGTTTTTCTTCCAAATCTGATATTTTTCCTTCGAGAGGAGTGATTTTATCGGCATCTTTGCTCTGTACTTGCATCACGGATAAAATGCTGCATTCGTTACAGAATCCGTTTGCTAGCTGTCCAAAGCGACGTTTGCCGTTTTTGTGAAAATTCGAGCGGCACCATCCGTTATTGGTCATAAAACTCCGTACTTGATTTTCAGGAGACAGTTTTTCGTGGTTGCAGCTTGTCACAGGCGACAATCCGCTTGGCAAACCCGTGCTTTTATATGCAGGAAAACTTTACCTGCACAGAAAAGCTGGTTCACGAGAGACGGTTTTGCGTTCAGGATTCGTATCTGCATGAATTTGCTGAGAAGGCTGCGAAAATAGTAGTAGCGACAGGGCTGAGGTGTCATTCAGTCCTATCGCTGGTTGTTTTTTATGACTTAAGACAGCCATTACTCTGTCTTGAATCATTTACTAGGAAGCGAACACCGATGTGCGCTATAGTCAGTATAGAACACCGGTGTGCGTTATTTACGCACATGAAAAAAAAAATAGATGAGCATAGCTTTATGAACCTGTATCAGAGAGCTGGTTTCAGCCAAAAAGAGTTTGCTGAAATTCTGACTAGACGGTTTGCTGAAATCGGAAGCGACCGCAAGATTACTCCCAAAAGCATTAGGGAATGGAATAACGGAAAATTTGAGCCTAAACTGACGCCTAGAGAGACTTTGGAGATGTGTCTCGTTCTCCAATGCAATCTGTATGACTTAGTTTTGGCAACGAATAAAAAAAATATTCAGCCCATTGACAGGAAGGTGCAAGTTATTTAGCATGAGGTAAGCGAACGTCTATGTTCGGTTAAAATTCTCAGGCATTAAAAAATGACCAAACGCAACATTGCTTCATAAGTGAAGTGCGGAGTCTTTTTGTCAAATTTTGCAGGAGATGGTTGCTGACTTAAGAACAGAACGTCCAAAATTACCGAGTTAAAAAAACCATGCCAAAACTACCGACAACGTTTCAAGCGCTGGACTTGACAGGATTTGAGTTCGATCGAACTCAACAATACACAGGAATCAACCGAGAAATGATTGATTTTACGTGCGCTGTGCTTAACAAAAATCGTATAGGCATTGTGGTTCGGAGTGTGGGTGCAGCGCTCAAGGAAATTTACGGAATCGGAGGGAGCACCGATATTATCTGCAAATTGCTGAAAGAATGGCGTACAGATAATCTGTCGCTGATGAAGCAAGGCAAATCAGAGAAGGATTTAGCAACAGCACTGTTGGAAGCAGCGGACGATGGTTTGCTGGAGGACTCCGAAATACCTGAAGATATTCTCAAGGTTTCTCATCAAATGGCGATCGCGTTCTACAGACTGGCTTATCAAAAAGCTGATACCAGCGTGAGTGGCGATCGGATGAAACAGTTAGCTACTGAAAATGAGTTGATGCGCCAACAGCTCAAAGATTTTCCTCAAAATGTAATGGAGTTGACGTTTTATAAATCGGAGTACGAACGCCAGCGCAATGAGCTCAGGGAAGCGTACATGAATCTGAATAAGCAAAAGTTGACCGATTCTGAAGAATTTCGTCAGCAGTTAGATTTGCTTCAAGCCGAAAACAATGAATTGAAAGCCAAATTGACACTTGCTGAAAAACGGTTGCTCGAAGTTGCAGAATTTGAAAATGCTTCTCGCGATCGACTCAGTGAGATATCCAAACTTAACGGTCAAATCGAAGCACGAGAACGAGAAGTGTCGAGTCTTCATTCTCAAATCCAAGCTCTACAAGCACAAGTTGGCGAGAAACAAGTCCTAGAAGCTCAACTAGAACAAGTGAGAACTCAGCTAAGAGAAGCTTCAACAACAATCACTAACCTGCAAAGTCAACAAAAAGTTAGTGGGGCTTTAGAAGTCGATCGAGAATTTGATGATAGTGATGATGGTATCGTTACAGACGCACAGCTTATGGTCGAAAACGAGACTTTGCATGGTGACTTGTCTGATGCTCTCAAAGAAATTGAAGAATTGAAAAGCATGATAGCTCATTTATCACCTGTTATCACTCCTGACAACACTTCTAATAACGTTTCTGAAAACACTTCTGATAATGTTTCTGATAACGTTTCTGATAATGTTTCTGATAACGTTTCTGAAAAACCTCCCAGTAAAAGCAAGAAACAAAAACTTGCTCTTGTTCACTAGAAACGCAAAGAGAAACAAAAACTCAGTAACAGCTCTCAACAACTGTTACTGAGAAAAAAGAGAGAAAGTTTGGGTTTCGTGGTTTGACTTTTGAGTAGTGAGTGAGGACTCAAACTCAAAACTCATAATCACTCTCGTATCAACCAGTAATCGTCAACCAGTAATAGGGTAATTGGCAATCGCTACTTGGTAATCGGTAGTAAGTAGATAGGCGGGATTAAACCGAATAATGTAACCGTATGTAAATAGGCTTAAGTTAGCCATTAGAAAGCATTTGGACACTTTACATCGTTTACATAGTTGCGTTTTAAAGCGCCGACTTACTTAATCAGGGGATAGAAATATGATAGACCTAAAAAAAGAAATTCAGCTAATGTTGATGGCACGATTTCCTTTGTTGTGGGTAGTAAGCCCAGAAGAGGAAACCGCCGAAGAAATTTTGTGTGATATAGCAAAAGCTAAGGAAGGGCAAATCTATTTTTGGGATTTTGCCAGAGGTTGGACAGATTCGGGTACATCCAAGGGAAATCCGATGCAAGCCTTGGAGCGGATCAGCAAAGCGCCGGCAATGGAACAAGTCACTTTGTTCGTCATGAAAGACATTGCGACTTTGATTGCACCGGGTGCGAATGGGCAGATAGCAAGTAACCAACTAGCGATCGTCCGGGAGCTGAAAAATTTGGCAGTGACCATTGCCCGTGACCGTCGCTGTCTCGTCATTCTCTCCGACCAACTCCGAATTCCTCAAGAACTGCGCGAAGAAATTACGGTGGTAGATGTCTCCTTACCAGGCATCGAGGAGATATCGAAGTTGATCGATCGACTCGTCGGCAAGAATATCAAACTCAATCCTGAGCAACGACAACAGCTAACAAAGGCTTGCCAGGGGCTGACTCGGTGCCGAATTGCCCGCGTTCTTGCCAAGTGTTTAGTTCTGGGAAAAGTTGATATTCGGGCCCTCGCTGCGGTCATCGAGGAAAAGCGCCAAACCATCCGGGAGACAGGCATCCTCGAATTTATTCCGGTTCAATCAGGTCTGGAGTCGATCGGCGGACTCCAAAATCTCAAGCAATGGGTAACAGTTCGATCGCGCTCTTTCAGCGACGAAGCCCGTGAGTATGGCTTGCCCAATCCCAAGGGGGTACTGCTCGCCGGGATTCAGGGAACGGGTAAATCCCTGCTGGCTAAAACCATTGCTGCTGAATGGAAATTGCCCCTGCTACGCCTCGATGTGGGTCGGGTCTTTGGCAGTATGGTCGGCGAAAGCGAGAACCGCATCAGGCAAGTCATTAAGTTGGCGGAGGCGATCGCACCGGTGATTTTATTCCTAGATGAAATAGACAAAGCGTTCGCCAACATCACGTCTGGCATGGATGGAGATTCAGGGACAAGCCAGCGGGTATTCGGCGCGCTCCTCACATGGATGCAAGAAAAGACCGCACCAGTGTTTGTGGTGATGACTGCGAACCGCGCTGAAGTCTTACCAGCCGAGCTGATTCGCAAAGGTCGTATTGATGAGATTAACCCGATAGTCTCCCTGGCTTCGTGAGAACCAGCGAAAAATTTGGCTATATGCGAGAAACTCTGAGCATACTTCTGTACCTGTGTTAACCAGCACAATTTCCAAGGTAAAAATCAGTAAGTTGCAGACAACCCGCAGGGAAGTCATGGTTGACCCCTCAACGACTACACGCCGAACCCTTTGACATTGTGATGCTTCGCTTTTGGGTGATGAATTTTGAGGTTTTTTAGATATGTGGTCAAGAAACTATCAGTGCTGTCAACAATGTGGTACTACAGAAAATCGTCACAAAGGCAAAGGTTTGTGTTTGAAGTGCTACAGCTCTTATAGCTGGGAAAAGGTAACACCTGAGCAACGTGAAAGCAAAAATGCTGCACGAAAAGCTAAATACCAATCTGATCCCGAGTTAAGAGCAAAACTATCTCTGGAGCGAACTGAAAGATACCATTCTGATCCAAAGTTTCGTGAAGAGCATATCCGGTCTGCCAGCAAATCTTATTGGAATAATCCCGAAAGATTTACTAAAAATCAACTAGAGCGATACTATGAAAATCACTCTGAAAGTCTTGATAAAAACAGGCAGGCTCGGGAAAAAATACACTTCAATGGAAATCGGGAAGCAGCAATTGAGCGAGATGGATGTAAATGTGTTATGTGCGGAACTACTGAAGATTTGGTAGTTCACCACAAAGACGGAAATGGACGAGGGAAAGAGAAACCTAATAACAATCTTGAAAACCTCGAAACTCTTTGCCGTTCTTGCCACATGAAAGTTCATTTTTACTCCGAAGGTGAAGATATAGTCTGAACTCTATAGCGATATGGAGAGTGAGGCAGAAATGACCTCACCCTCCTCTAACTGAGGAGAGTAACAAAATGTTTCTGGGTTGATTTACCAAACACTATGGAAAGAGAAGCAATTTTTAAAGTTCATCTCACCCGCGTCCGACCCGATAGAGTCAAGTCACAGGATTTCGATTGTGGAATGCTGGCAAGTCAGTCACCCTGTCTCTCCGGTGCAGAGATTGAGCAAGTTATCTACGATGCAATGCAAACTGCATTCAGTGCCGGACGCGAATTCACAGAGCGAGATTTGACCATAGCGATTACCGGGTGCGTACCGTTAGCCCGCATCGCTCAAGGACAAATTGACGACCTTAAAACTTGGGCAATTCGATCGGGCGCTAAATCCGCCAGCATTGCCGATCGGACTGAAACACCTGCGATTTCCTACTCTCATCTGTCTCCTCTTGAGGTTGACGAAAATTAATCATTATCAAAAAGCGAAGCAGTTGTACTTCGCTTTTTGATAATGAAGTCACATAAATTGAGGCAGAATATGGAACCCCATTTTGTTCATCCTTTGTCAAGCTTGGAAACTATCGAGACTGATGAAGGCAAAAAAGAAGTAATGAATAGTTGGGCATTTGCCTCAATGATTTGGACAAACGCGGTCGCTGGCAACACAAATGCTTTAGCAATAGCCAACGAACTATTTACTAACAAAGATGAAATTTCAACTTTTTTAGAAGCTTCTAAAGCTGGAAACAAATCAGCAATAGCTGGTGCGATCGGAATTATTGCATTTGCCCTTGATGACAAATTAGCCGAAGCATTTGAACCAAATAAAGGTTCAGAATATTGAAATGGTGATGTAATGCTTCCCTGTAAGGAAGTGATGTTTTAAGTTTGTGAGTCAGATTATGTCAAAAGTAAAGATGGATGCTGAAACACTGTCGCAGAATTTGCAACAATTTTGTGGAACTGAGCAATATTACAAGCATTGGCTTGGAATTTTGTACACCGATGGAATTAAATATTTGGCTGAGAATGCTCAATGCTTTTGGTTGATTGATGCGATCGCCTCCCATCAGCCCAGAGCTAACCGAATTCACCGATTAACAGAGTTTCAACTTTGGTTCCTTCATGTTGGGAAAGAGCATGAATTTATTAAGCCCAGAGGAAACAATGCTGCGGTATTGACTTGTTGGGAAGATAAACCAACTCTCGGAACTCAACCTGCGATCATTCAGCAGATACCCGTGACCGATTTTCCCTTGCCTGAAATCAAGCTTTACCTACAAGATAAAGTCCTTCTGTTGCCTGACGAAAATTAAGCAGTAAGAGCCTGTCCAGTTTTTTCACTCTGGAGACTGGACCGAGTTTCGCACTACATCACTCAACTAATATTAGGAGTCAATGTAATGACTGACAGGCAAAAATTCCCTGAAATCACACTGCAAGAAAAGCAAAAACAATTGGAAGCATTGCAGGCAGAGGTTGACATAATTTTGGCTGAAGCAATCATTAATCAGGTCAAAACAGCCGATTTTGCTATTCATATTTGGGTAAATGCAGTGCAACAAAAAGCGCCTTATGTAGCGATCGCCAGTCGCATGATTCACCACAGCACAAATTTTCAGGGAGACGAAATGTTGCAATTCCTGCGATTTCTAGCTAAGGGAACTCTCAAAAAAGATGCTTCGATCGCTCAGTGGGCAGTTGATTTAATAAATCAAGGTTTAATTATCAACAACACTTTCAAAGAGGATAACGAAAATGGCGAATGTGAAATGCAAAATCTGTAACGGTCAGCTCATATTTCTGGGTCAACTCGGATACTTGAGACATTACACTTGCCGACACTGTGGCATGAATTTTAACAAAAGTCCCAAAATTGTCAGAGACGAATTCGACCGCATTATTTCTGTCAAATACTAATGAAAAAAATTGTCCTAACTCAAACCAAACAATGCCAAAATTGTCCGTGGAAAAAATTAGTAACAGTGGCTGATATTCCTAACTACTGCGTTAAAACTCATGAAGCATTACGCGAGACGATCGCTGATGAAACTGGCAATGTTTCTCAGCTTCAATGCAAAAATATTACAGTGATGACTTGTCATAAGTCGATTCGATCGCCCTGCATTGGCTGGCTTCATAATCAGCTTGGTAAAGGTAGCAACGTCCCTTTACGAGTACACATGATATTTTACTCCAACGTTAAAGAGATTGAAATTGACGGTGAACAGAAAGACACCTTTGATGAAACTCTTATTTAGGCTCATGTCAATCAAACCTAAGTGAAGCAAATAATGCTTCGCTTAGAGGGATTGACCTTGAATATAGGAAACCAAATGTTTCAAGAAACTAATGAACAAACTCCAGAAGCAGAAATCCGAGAATTAAAGGATGGAATCAAGGAAATTGTGAACTGCGCCGGAAAACGAGGCTTGAAGATTAGAGAGTTTGCGATCGAAATTTGGCAGAAGGTGATCGATCGAGATGTTAATTATTTAGCATTTGCAAGTCTCTTGTTAACAAGTGTCACAGGTCTACAAGGAGAATCCTGCTTTCTATACATTGAGCAAATGATAGAAGCTACTTTGTTGGGTAATTTAGAGACAGAAGAGACAGCTATAACTCTGATGGCTGATGGATTAGTGAAATATCAGGAACCAATTAACAAACTAATCACTTGATTGAGTTAATCTCTCTCAAATCAAATAGTTACCATGAAACACATTGTCATCTTAGAAGTCATTGATGAAAAAAATCTGACAGCAGAAGTTATGCAGGAACCGCCGATGGTTTTAACTTGGTGGGGAATGTTCTTCTTGTTTAATCGTAAAACAGCTCAAGATTCGATCGAAGGTCAAATCATTACCTATATCTATGTCGAGATATACGGCTGTGCTTTACGAAGTATCAAAGTTTCAGAAGTAAAAAGAATGAGGTGAACATCATGAATGCTGAAAGAGAACAACAAGTAATAGACGAAGCTGCCAGAATTCAAAAAGAGGTTGATAAAGTCTTTGAAACGGCTCGATCGAATAACTGGAGCTTGGAACAATTTGCAATCAAAGTTCTAGCAGGCGCAACAGAATTTGAACTGGCATATATTGCCATTGGTTCTCAACTTGTTCAAAATGTAACGGGATTAGATGGTCAAACTTCGGTGGAAATTCTCAAGTATTTGATTGCTGAAACGCTAAATAAGAATACTGTGAAAATTAGACAGGCACAGGAACTATTTTATCAGGGATTACTTATCAACAAAGAAAACGCTGAACAACAGAAACAGCAACAAAAAATGGCAACAAACACCTCAAAAGAAAATAGAAATTAGGATGAAAACTTACAAAGCTGATGACAAAGTAGGACAACTGAAACTATCGATCGCCATCAATCTAATTCCA
Organism: Microcoleus sp. Pol17C6; assembly: GCF_036701145.1. NCBI lineage: Bacteria > Bacillati > Cyanobacteriota > Cyanophyceae > Oscillatoriales > Microcoleaceae > Microcoleus > Microcoleus sp. Pol17C6. The sequence continues at coordinate 22,064 of NZ_JAUBQH010000054.1, read as the reverse complement.
AATCTGCCCCCGGTTCCCTGCAAAGATTATCGGCTGATAGTTCTCGATCCGCCGTGGCAGTATGGTTTAAGAGAAACAGACCCCAGCCACCGAGGGCGATGTCCATATCCTGCGATGACTGACCAGCAGATTATGGATATGCCGATTAGTGCGATCGGAGCTGATGATTCCTATATCCTTCTCTGGACAACGAACAATCACCAATTCTTAGCCTTCCAATGTCTCCTAGCGTGGGGATATGAACATAAAAGTACATTCACCTGGGTAAAGGTGACGATCGCTGGCAAACCCCACATGGGAATGGGGCATTATGGTCGCAACTGTACCGAGCACTTATTGGTAGGAAAAAAGGGTAAGGTTCCTAGCATGAAGACACTCGGAATGACCAATGTTCTTAACGTCATTTATGCCCGTCGTCAGGAACATTCAAGGAAACCTGAAGAGTTTTGGGTGCTTGCAAACACCCTGGGTCAGAGACTAGAAAACTGTGAGAGCTTGGGCAAGTTGTCCCAGCCGTCAAGAATTGAACTATTCGCTCGGCAACAGCGCCCTAACTGGGATGCTTGGGGTGCTGAAACTAACTTGTCTAATGCTTTAGTTTGATTACTTAACCCTAGTTTTTCATCGGAATTACTAGGGTCAAGTTTTTCATTAATGCTTCGCTTTGAGATATTGATTTGTCCTTTCTTATTTACCATCATGCTTGATGATTCCATGAAAGTTATAACGATTAACGATGACGGCTACATTGTTCGAGTCCAGGGCTATAAATATTTAGCTGCTGAAAACTCTTCAGAAACTGTCTTAAAAACTTACATCGAAGTCCTGAAAATGGTCGATGAGGTTACAAAGTTCACTGGTGATGGAACTCAGTTAGTAGGTTATCTATCCAACACTCATGACTTAGCTAATTCAAATCCTGAAATGTGGGATGTGCCAAAGTTTATCCCGTTTGATGACCAGTTTTATGATGAGAAACGAGCAACTTACTTCGATGATACAGGCTTTGACTTTGCTCAAAAAGAACTAGAAAAACTCTCAGAAGTTCGTCTAGTGAAAGGCATCAAACGCCACCTAATCAAAGATTACGATCGAAAGATAATCGTATGTTTGCGGATGTACGACGCTTGCCGAGAGGGTGGGTTTACAGCATTCAAAACTGAGTTAATAGCATTCAAAGCTCCCGAAATCTACAACTGGAATAACTCTGTGTATCGCTTAACTTTGACTGCCGATGAAGATGAAATAACAACTGCTTACTACACACTTTCAGGAAAGTACAAACGATGATGGAAGCAATTGGAGTTAACTTAAGTCTCTGGGTTAGTGCTTCGCAGAAAGGTATTGATTTGTTCTCTCGTATTGACAATCATGACTAACCTTGATAACGACTGCAAAACGACAGAATCCGAATCTAATGAATTGCCAGACACCACTGAAAACGGATTTATTACTGTAAGTGATTTCTTTGCATATCAGCATGAATCAATCGAAACTGCACTGAAAAATAGTGAGTTTCAATACCTAATAAAGTTTCATCTGTTTGACCCTGATGCGCTCTGGAAACAAGGTGCTTTTAGAGTCTATGTTGCCCCAGAACATCTCGAAGCAGTTAGTAATTTGTGTAGAGCTACAGAAAAATCCCTGTAAATTAGGAAGAGCGTAATAACTGGGTCGCTCCCAGTTGATAACTATCATGCGATCGAATTCTTCTGAGCCTTTGACCAATTTGCCTTTCCCAACTAATGAACAATCCGATATACCACGAATTTATCTTCAACAAGAAAGTTCTTTCCAGGGTACTTGGATTGATGCTATCAACGCTTCTGAAATGCAGCAAAATATTGACTACATTCAGGCTTCAGTTAATGGTTCTGTCAAAATTAGTTCATTTCAACGCTTTCACAGCGTTGAGTTTCTGATGACACCAGAAATGCCAATACCATTTATCGCACAAGTAGGTAAAGGAATTGTCAAATATGGCAAGCCATTTTGTGTCTATTTCTCCTTCTACGAGCATCGGCAAGAACCAGAAATCTTGAAAAACTTTGGAGAAGATTACAGAGGTTGTTTCGATCGCACTGAAGATTTTATCAAAGAAATTCTTACCCAAGAAGCCTTTGATTCACAGTTAAAACGCAACAATCTTAGCTGGAAGCATCTAAATATCGAAGAAATTATCCGAGATTGGTTCTATTCGACAGAGGGAATTTATCGGCGGATGTTGGATGAGAAAGTCTACATTTTCAAACGTCGTTAATGATTTCAGGTATAGCGTAATTACTGGGTCGCTCTCAGTTCTAAAAATGGCTTCACCTGAGACAGATATTGCCGGATTGCAGAAAGTAGCTGATTTTCCGTTGAATCAGCTTCATAGAGTTGTTTCTTCTATGAAGCAAATGACTCATCAGCTAGAGTTTTACGTTTATCAAGGCAAGTTTTGCCTCTACGTTTTACCCGAAGATACTGAAGCTGCAAAAGTGTTGCTTGGAATTCCGATGCGCTCCGCGCCCGCAAGCTACGAATAGTAGCGTAATTACTGGGTCGCTCCCAGTTTTAACCCATGCCTTACTACATTTTAGTCACAGAGGAGCAAGAGGTAGAAGTTTATACCACTCCTGAAATGTTGACGATCGAAGAAATTAACGAAGTAATTGGTAGTGAAGCAGTGCCAGCTAATTTCCAAATAGTAGAAGAGTTGAGTTTTTCTGATCCTTCGATCGTCATGCTTTGTGATGCTGATGCTGTATCGAAAGAACTTCAGCCAACTTGTCTGACACAGAATGGCGATATTGTTTGTGGTCAGGTACTAATCCTGGCAACTGATAAATCACCAGACAATTTGTGCTTACTTAACGTCCGCCAAGCCAAACTTGTCAAAGAAGAACTGAAATTGTACCCAAAATCAGTCAAACCAGAACACGATTTCAGTGCTTCGCTATGGGATATTGATTGATTTTCTAAGTCGTTTACAGGAGCCAAGATGCCACGATTTTACGCTTTAATTAACTCAACAGGAATTCAAGAAGTACAAGTAACTGAAATACCAAAACTGCCTGAAATTCAAAAGCTTGTAGGAATTCCAGGTAAAGAAGCATTTGTGGAAGCGGTTTATCAGTGCTATTCTGACCCGTCGATCGCTATTCTGTGTGATGACGAATTCTTGCTTAAAGGTTGTCAACCAACTTTAGTTCTTCCTAATGGGACTATTCTTCATGGACAGCTTTTCATTGTGGCACGGAATATCCAAATTGAAGATTTCTGCCTTTTGACTCAGCAACAGCTAGAAATTGTCAAAAAAGAAAGCAAAGTTTATCCGTTAACGCCACGCTAGCAACAAATTCACCCGTAGCTTGCGGGCGCGTAGCGCATCGTCATGCTCTAGTTGAAGCACTGGGCATGACTGGCTTCAACATCAATAAAACACGAAGTAGCAAATAATGTTAGACCAACAAAACCCTAGAGAATATGATGCGGTACTCGGCAATCAAGTCTTAGTTCCGATCGATACTGATACTGCGGTGCTCGGAGGTTTATTCGGTGTCAGGAACCGTTTAGCATCAGGTAATATAGCATCACAAATTGGTGCTATGTCTGAAGCGTGTCGATATGGTGAGCCTGGTTTTGATTTGATAGTTCAGTTTTTGAGAGATAACTGGAACTCGATCGGTCCAAAAGTAAAGGTCGCTGCAAAAGATAGAGTTTCTGAAATTTTGAATAAGACTCTAATTACTGATAATGTAGGGTGGTATCTTATTTCACATCGACAGATTCGCATTGAGAATAAAATAGATACTTTGGAATTAGCTTGTGAGAAACTTCTTGATTACATACATACCGTCTACCTAAACACAAAATGGTATCTAGATGGAGGATACATCTATGTTTCCTTTTCTCAAATTCACGATCGGAATTGGGCTAGAGGTAACAGAAAAACGCTAAATGATTCGATCGACTATTTGGTTCAGATTCTCACAGCCGAAAAGCTAAGAAGAGTCCGAATCTTACAATTTGCTTACGCTCAAACTTATTATGATGTTTCGTTGGCTCATCAAAAGGAAATATATGGAGCCAAATTTGTCAAAAACATTAAATCTAGATTGGCGAGTCAAAGCATTTATCATAGTTTACTTCCTTGGTTTGAAGAAGAATTAGAAAAATTAATTGCGTCAGGTTAATGCTTCGCATTTAGACTGTGATTTCTCAATCACAGAATATGAAAGACAATTTGACGGAATTGCCGATCGACCAGCAAGTCTACAATTTAGCTTTAGGTTATGCCTCAGAACAAGCAAACCTACAACATGGGCTGAAAATTTTCTACAATACAATGACAGTTTGGGCAGTGAATTATCTTCTAGGGCGGATGAACTTTGAAACCCTGATAGATAAAGATGATGATTGGACTGTGGGAATTGAATCAGCTTTAGAATTGGCTGACGTAATGTTGCCCGGAATCGGAAAAATTCAATGCTGCCGAATTGATGAAGGAGAAACACGAATTATTGTTCCAGCCCAAGACGATCGCATTGCTTATATCTTTGTTGAATTACCGGGGTCAGTAGAAAAGGTCAAACTTTTGGGCTTTCTCCCGGCTGCCGACATCCACGGCGATACTGTCGAAATTTCAGTTACCAACCTTCAGTCATTTGACCGCTTATCTGACTATTTGGAAGCTATTCAATTACAAACTGTTTAAGGAGAACAATGGCAACTTTAAAAACTTTGATGATGTCTCTGGCAGGGAAGCCCAAGCCTGATCCAGCTCAAGCGGTTTGGATCGTTAACTGCCCCCCGCCAGAACAGGATGATTTTGCGGGAGCTATCGGACAAGCTGAATGTCAACTGGAAGATAAATTCCGATTCGACAGAGAGGGCGTTTATCTTGGCACTACAGCTTCCTTAGCGGGTGCCGTCGCCCATCTCACTGCTGAAGAAATCGATCGGGATTGGCAATCTGTTTGCAGGATGATGAATTGGTAATGAAACCCCGTGCCTTGGGTATAGCCGAAGTATACCCAAGGTATAAACTCAGCAGCGCAGTGACGGGAGTAGCGCCCCGTCAAGCGCGTTGTAATGTAACTCGCGGCGTTAGCGGAGCCCTCGAAGAGGATCGCTCCTGATTCATGAAATCTTGTACCTCATGAGTCAGTCTCTGGGCTTCTTCAGCGCTCAGGGAATCTTGATCATGATCATTCAGGTAATCAGCGAAGAATGCTGCCGTTACATAACTTTGCCAGACAAACATTTCGTTTTGGGTTCCGGCAATGGGACTATCGAAGCTTTCGCCTACATGAAATACCGAGTTATCTTCGGGATTTCCATAGAATTTAGCTGATTCTTCTTTCATCGGAGTGCTAAAAACTCTGTAGCGTTTCCTAACTACCGATGTTAAATGGGTAATTGTCACCCCTGGCGGTGGATTATTCTTATCTCGGTAGTTGCCTTGGTTCATCCAGGCATAGAAAGCATCTATGTTCCCTGATACTTGATATCGATCGCCTTGCTCACTATGATTTCTGTACTCAGACAGTAGCATTTCCTTGAATAACTCAAAAAGTTTTTCATCTGATTGGTTCACTGAGAAACAGCATTTCTTCAAGAGTTCGTTGCAGTCTGTCAGAACTTGGAAAGCATCTGTTACCTTGGTATGAACTGACAACGGTTTACTGCTTACTATGTTAGAGTTCTTTCTTCTGATTCCTAAGTAAACTGTATGTCGATCGCTTATTACTGCTGGAGCAAGATAGCATCCAATAATTAAATTTTCAGACTCAGGTTTAAATCCAAATCCTACTGCTTTTTGTCGTCTCCGTTTCGCTTCACCCATATTTCCTCACTTTGAAACTCAATATTATTCTATTTTAACGCTATTCTTTACTTAGCGAACATTATCAGCTTCGCCCTAAAGTAGTGATTTAGCGGATCGTATTATGCACAGCCCAGATTTTTCAATACCTCAAGAAGTCGAAAAGCAACTTAGAATATGTCCTGTAATTGAAGAAGCTTCATGGATTAACGGTGAAGGTCAGCTCGTACCTTGTGAGGTCAATCATGAAGTCGTTGCCCCCCAATTTTTAACTGGCAAAGCAGAGAAATTGATTTGCTTCTCTCGACAAAAGTATGTGACGATCGGTTTAACTCCAATCAAACTCTTTCTAAACAAGGATAGTGCTTGGGAAAGTGCTTGTCTTGATGCTGTTTCTGAATTAGGTTTATCAAATACTCCGATTATTTCTAAGTCGATCGTTACTCAAGTCATTAACAAAGCTACACTCTTGATTCAGTCTTTAAATTGGTGGTTGATATAATAACGGTTTTTTGTTTCTTGTTTCTAGAAATGTTTCTGGTAATGTTTCTAGTAATGTTTCTAGCAAATAGTAAGATTTTGCTTCGCTTGTGAGGGTTTGAGATGGAGGTAAATAATGCTAGACTTCGACAGAGAAAATGGTACTTGGACAGGTAAAGATGGCAAATTGGTAAAATATACAAAAGAAACTCGCCAGCTTAATAGTCACGATGATTGGAGCGAGTATCATCTGCAAATTACCAAATGGCCAAAAACTACATCAATTGAGATTGTAGTAATGAGTGGCGATCAAGGATATGACTCTGAGAGCCGATGGTCACGTTCCGAAGTACATCGGCTAATTAAACTGCCTCATGCAGAATTTGAGGCACAAAGAGATCAACTAATTGAGAAAATCCTCAAATTAGCAAATGAACAATTTGGGCATCTAACACTTTAAAAGCGCATATCTGGGTCGTTCCCAGAACTCTTATCATGTACGACCAAAGCAAGATAACGCTAGGCAAAACCATTAAAAATGCTCGACAACAGCACGGTTTTAGCCAGAAAGATTTGTGTAAATTGCTGATTGTGCCATCAGACTGTTTTCAGACGATCGACCGCTGCCTGCTCTCAAAAATAGAAAATAACCGAGTCGATGTGCGATCGAGTGAGTATGACTGGCTGATATCCAGAATTGCTGGAATATTTGCCCTCGATGTTGTTTGGCTTGAAGAAATCCGTCAGCAAACTGAAGTTGAACCATTCGATTTGAGCAAAGCGCTAGCCGTATTTCCCGTTTACTTCAATCAACAACACTATGAACTATAAAACAGTGTATCTGCATCGGGTGGTGGCGGAACAAAACATCAATCGTAAGCTCAGGCCCGGTGAAGTTGTTCATCACCTGGACGAAGACAAGTCAAACAACTTACCAGAAAACCTGGTGATTTGTTCTAGTCTTTCTGTTCACGGACGATACCATGTCCGTTCTCTGAGACAGAAACTTGAAGCCGATCGACCTCTGATTCAAGTAGGCGATTTGTGGCTTTAAATCAACAGCTTGCTCAAATAAGTTATTCGAGTTCCAGTAAACCATTTTGGGTATTTCCATAAAAAGACAACACATCGTTCTGACCGTCACAACAGCTTTGACCCTCGTAACAGCTTTGACCAGTCGTTTGTTTACTGGTGTTCCAGGGAGTGAAACTGGACAAACCGAAGTTGACCAATATCGGGCGTGAATACGATGAAGAGTCCTATCTGATCGGCATTCAAATTGAAGAACTAGAAGGCAACCGCCAAAAGTCACAGTAATTCTTCAGTAATGCTTCGCTGTAAGGTAGTGTGGTTTTTTTCAATGCTATGAACTTAGAACAATTAGTTCGATTTCTGAAATATGAAGCCGATCTCCCTACCTTTTTCCAGACTTCTGCCAACTATTACTACCACAATCAAACACTACCTTCAGAGATTGAAACTCAGAAAATTAAGGTAGTTTTAGCCGTCAGCGATCAAAAAGAAGGTCAGCAGCCAAAGAGTAATGATCCACTCTATCAACAAGCCTATCAAATCGCTCAGTCTATCTAGTTGGAGCTGATAAGTAGATGGAAGGCATTAATATTTGGTCTGGCTCTGATATGGGAATTGGTGCAGCTTTGACCAATCCCACAGAGCTAGCTTTCCGAAAGGGCAACATCAAAAAGCGCTACCCGGTAGTATTCAGAGACGTGAATTTTCCTGATGCTGAAGCTGCATATCAAAAGCACAAAAGTCGTGATTTGCAGGAATCGATCGAGATTATGACGGAAATCATAGTCTGTAAATTACAACAGCATCCACGACTGTTTGAAGAAATTACCAAACGAGGCGGTGTTGAATGGCTTAAGCAATGCCGTCACATTGTTGGAGTCAAGAATAGCCGTTGGGAAGGCATAGGATTAGAAAGCAATTTCATCCTGTGCTTGGTATTTGCTTATCAATTGTCTAGTGAATAGCAGGATTGCCGGGTCGCTCCCGGTCTTAAATTATGTCTCTACCTAACCCTCGGTCTAAGTTTGACATCAAGTTTGCGATTGTTCAGGCGAGTTATTGGGTTGGTCATGCTACTGAATATGGCATCGTTTATTGGTGGGTCGAGCTACGAAGATGGACTCAAGAATTTGAAGATGCTTATTTGTTTGATACTCGATCGGCTGCTGAACAACGCTTAGCTGAAGAGAATCGTATTTCTGAAGAGGCTCAGATTAATTCGATCGTCCCGGTTAAGCTCTATCGTGATTAAGTTTGAATGCTTCGCTTTGAGTTAATGACTTTAATCAGTTAAGGAATGAGATTTATGGCAATCACAGTCGAACAAATCAAGTTAATTGTTGCGGGTTCTGAAGAAACTCTGCGACTTTTGCAGAACCAGCCAGAGTATCAGGCGATCGAACAGAGCGAGAATTTTGTTACACAGAATGAACTACGTTTGGCGGATGCTATTCAGGCACTGAGTGAAATTTATCAGGCAATTACTGAATCTGAATGCGATTTAGTCAGTGCTGTCGTTAGTTCACATCTACCCCCCAACGGAATTTCTTACTAATTAGTCAGCGCATTGCCGGGTCGCTCCCGGCAGTCTCATGAAATCTACAACTGTTAAATGGAATCCCCCCACTGCTGAAGAGTTGCCGTGTAATTGGTCAGTTCAGGCGATCGGAGCTGATGGCGGAGCTTATAAAAGTCGTGACGGTTTGATTGTAATAATTTCTTGTTCGATCGAAAAAGACGGCAATTCGTGGGTTCATCTCTCACTGTCTCGGAAGAAATCAGTTCCAACTTGGATAGATTTGGTCAAAGTCAAGGAGATTTTTTTGGGTGCGGACGCTTTGGCACTTCAGATTCTGCCTGCTCGATCGGAATGGGTAAATGTTCATGAGTTCTGCCTCCACCTTTATCAATGCCTTGACCAACGACCAATCCCTGATTTTCGGAAACTAGGAACAATTTAATGACACTCGATCCAAATGACATGAGAACCTACCCGGTTCAACAGAAACCATGCAAAACTTGTCCGTTTAGTGGTGAAAAACCATTACCCCTCTGTCCATCAGATTTGGCAATATACTACGAAAACTTGATGGGCAATGGGCAACACATTTGTCATAGTACAAATAACACGAAAATCTGTCGCGGTGGCAGAGACATTCAACTAAAATGGCTCTGTTCGATCGGTTTCTTAGCTGAGCCGACTGATGAAGCTTTCAACGAAGCAGTAAACTGGGCATTGAAAAATAAGGAGTCAGCAACGTCAACGACCCATCACTAAATCTTAGATTCTAGTGAGGGCTTGAGAAATCAAGTCCATAGTTGACCCGTCTAAGTTCCTTGAGAGCTAAGTTATCCAGGTCACAGCACCCGAGAATGCTTCAACAGTTCTCGGCTCTGCTGTCAGTCATTAAACGTCCGATTTGGGTTTAGGCAGTGTGACTGACCTCGACACCGCCTAGATAACATTGACCAGTTGAACTTTACCCTAGCAATAGGAGCTTTCAAATGCCCAATAGAAATGCAGTTTTTGTAATTGATGCCGATCGCCTGTTGCCGGGGAATGTACCGGGGTTGGACGATCGGTGAAGCAACTGTTGGCAAAATATTCTTACCGGAAAACTGGGTTTAAAGCCCCGTCCTTCTAGGACGGCTTTTCCTCTTTAAGTTTATCAATCCAGTCCTCTACAAGTTGGGTCATTGTTTTTTCTTTCTGTTTGGCAATTCTCCGCAACTTCTCTAGCCGACTCACGACAATGCGAATACTTAATCTTTCTCTGACCATTTGGCTACCCAATTGCTACCTATTATGTTATCATAGTTAGCAGGAAAACATTGAAGTTCAAGCTATATCAAAGCAACCAAAATAAACACCTCACGCGAAGTATCAATGCTGCGGGAGTGATTTATAACCATTGCATTGCACTTCACAAACGGTACTACCGGATGTGGGGTAAGCACTTGAATTGCAGCAAACTTCAACGTCATATCGCCAAACTCAAAAAGCGTAAAGCATTCTGGCAACAGGTTGGATCTCAGGCTGTACAGGATATCTGTCAACGCATTGAGAAAGCCTACCAACTGTTCTTCAAGCATCACAAGAAAGGAGTTAGACCGCCCGGATTCAAGAAAGTTCGCAGATACAAATCGTTCACTCTCAAGCAAGCTGGCTACAAATTCTTAGGCGGCAATCGAATTAAGATTGGAAATCGCGTTTATCAGTATTGGAATTCTAGAGAGATAGAAGGGAAGGTTAAGACGTTAACCATTAAACGCACGACCTTAGGAGAGTTGTTCATGGTTGTGGTCGTTGACAGCGTTAAAGAGCCTGAAACCAAAGTCGAGACGAGTAGAATCGCTGGCTTTGATTTCGGCTTGAAAATGTTTCTCACCTGCTCAGATGGAACAAAAATTGAATCACCGCAATTTCTGAAACAATCCCTCAGCGCTATCAAGAAAGCAAATCGTCAGCATTCCAAAAAACGGAAAGGCTCAGCGAACCGAGAAAGAGCAAGACTTAATCTAGTTCGCAAACACGAGGACGTAGTGAATCGTCGCTCTGATTGGTTCTGGAAATTGGCTCACGAACTAACTGATAAGTTCGACGTGCTGTGCTTTGAGACGTTGAATCTAAAAGGAATGCAACGACTTTGGGGGCGTAAAATCTCAGACCTTGCATTCAGCGAATTTCTCCCAATTCTCGAATGGGTTGCCAAAAAGAAAGGAAAACAAGTAGTTTTCATCGACCGTTGGTATCCATCTAGTAAGACTTGTTCGCATTGTGGACACGTTCTGAAAGAGTTGGATCTGTCAGTTCGTGAATGGCGCTGTCCGTCCTGTCAAAAGGTGAATGATAGAGACGAGAATGCAGCTAAAAATATTTGTGCGGTTGGGGCATCAACCGTTAAGTTAGGTGATGTTAGACAGGCTATGCCTGCAATTGCTGTCTGAGCTTAGAATCCCTTCGCCTTTAGGCAGGGGAGTATGTCAATAACCACGATCGCTGCAATCATGTTTCGCTTGTGGCAATCGTGGCCGCATGAGTTTGTGGTGTTAAGTGTCTGGCCTCAAGGCGCGTTTTGGGTGTTTGTTGGGGGATTAGTCGGCTGCACTTCCAAGTGGGGTGTCGAGCGAGTCTTTTCCCGTTGCTGATAATTATCGTTGCGAACCATCGCCTCAAACCGAATCATTCATCCATCCGCATTCTGGGCAATCCCAATGCACCGGAGGGATTTCGGGCGTTGCTGAATACAAGTATGAATTCCAGATTTCCCAATTGCTATAAGCCAAGTATGGTGAGTTCTGTAACATCAAGCGAAAAGTTGATTCATACCCTGATTAAGCAACGCCTAAAAAACTTTCCCAGCCCCCTTGACATTGAAGTCGGGTATAGGGTTTAGGCTAGTTTCAGAGTTCAAAAGGAGAAGTTTGAGATGGCAAAGCGTATAGTCGAAGTCTTTACGGCTGGGTGTCCTTTATGTGATGAAACCGTTAAGTTGGTGAGGGAGTTAGCCTGCCCGAACTGCGAGGTGCAGGTGTACGACCTACGCGAGGGTTGCGCTACTAATGAGTGCCGTGAGAAAGCAAACCAGTACGGCATTCACCGCGTCCCTGCTGTTGTTGTAAATGGCAAGCTTGCTGAGTGCTGCTCCAACCAGACTCCAGTATCCCGCGAAGCACTTGTGGCTGCTGGCATTGGGCAATGATAGAGCAAGTATGGGGAAGGAAACTATCTTTCCCCATCACCACAACAAAGGAGATGGTACGAAAGTGGAACAAGGTCTATTGATAGGTGATTTGGGCAAGCAAGTAAATCTCCCCACTCAAACGATTCGCTATTACGAACGCTTGGGACTACTCAAGCCACCTGAGCGAACACAGTCACAATATCGTATCTATTCAGAAGAAACGTTAGAACGTCTGCGGTTTATTCAAAAAGCTAAGCACTTCGGACTTTCCCTAGATGAGATCAAAAAGCTCATTGACATCAGCGCCCAAGGTATTCCTCCCTGTGCAAGCCTTAAGGCAATGGTAAAGCAGCATCTAGATGAGTTGGAGTGCCGTATTGAGGAAATGGTTGAATTTCGCCAGGATTTGGCTAATCGGTATTCAAAGATTGAGGCTTTGGTTGAAGAAGAGTCAACCACACCGAACAATGTCATCTGTGGTAGCACAATCTGTCGGCTGATTGAGCAAGAAAACGATACCCCCCCAAACATTACCAGCGAAACAGTTGTTAAAGAGCGTCTTAAGCGTTGATATGCGATCGCACTCATGGATTTTGGGCATGGCGGGGGTGTTGGGGTTTTGGTTTGGGTTTAGTTTCCCAAAAATGGGGGTGTTGGGAGCGATCGCACTCGCGTCAAGACACCGTTGCGTTACCCGCATCAAGGATACCTCGCAAAAATTGGGCTAGCTCGGCAAAGTGCTCTGGGTTATTTTCAAGCAACCATTCTGTAAGCATGATTGAGTGTTTGGTTTTCCTAAACTTGACCCGCGCGAACGATAACTCGGCAAACAGCACATCGAGCAGTTTGGCTGCGTTAATATTTTTGTCAACGTATTGGGGATTTAATAGCTCATCTGGAGTAGCATCTTTAGGGAAACAATCCTTCTTCTCCTTCAACTTATCTTTATTGCTTTCCAGCCCTTCTCGAACTGCTTCGCTAGTAAGAGCGTGTTCTCGTCCCGCATCGTCTCGATTGAGAACGGCTGCTATAGCATCGGGATGCAGCAGGTAATTTTCATACATACACCTTTCGAGAAAATGAACTGCTTCCGAGCTTCTTTTCTGCAAATCCGCGCGATCCTGTTCAGTTCTATTTTCCCGGTCAAACACAAATCCAACAGCAGGAGGGTACAAATTATTCCCACCGCTGAGCCGTTGGTATAGGTCAAACATAACATCAACAAAGTGAGCTTTCTTTCCCAATAAATCCCCCGTGTTTTTGATGCTGACAATTTTAGTTCCTGTCAAAAGTTCGGGAGCTAGCTCGGACAATACGAGCGGGAAGCACAGTTCCTCGGTCGGCCCTTCCACCCACAGAATGCTATCGGCACCGAAAACATCAGACAAACTCACCCCCAGTTCGGCTAATAGAGAGCGCTGTTCCTTAATATCTTTTGCATTCATCGCTGATGCTTGGGTTTGGCCGTCCTCATATCGAAGCTTCACGATAGTTGAGGGATTGGCAGCGGAAATAATCTCGGCCGAATGAGTGGCAATAAAATATTGGTGCTGCGGAAACTCCTTGAGGATTTGTATCAGCTTCTTGGCCGCCCCTGGATGCAAATAAGATTGGGGTTCGTCAATAATAATCGGTCTGGGTTCTGGGGAAGCCAGTATCGCGTAAAGAATCGCCAGCACTTGACCGGTGCCAGTCCCGCAGTCTGACAAGGAAAATGCCAAATCCTTTCTATTGCTTTCGGCGGCTTTCGCGGGCCAAAGCAATATTTCAACAGGGTTGGGTTCCCGAGAGTGCTGCTTCGATAGAATTTGAGTTGAAACTGACGCGAACTGAGGAAACATGGTAGAAACATAGTCATTGAAACGCTCGTACAGCTCTTCTTTACCTTGCGACTTTAATAAATGAATAACTTCGGCTAGGTTTGAAGCCCTTGGATTAAGCTCTTCATTGTTTCCGACAGAGCATTTTCCAATGAACCGCTGGGCTTGAAGTTGGGAAACGCAGTTTCTGAATTCGTAAAAAAGTGTTACGAAAAAATCTTCACTTGTATAGCTAGAGTCTATTTCATGAGTTTCTTGGTAAAATGTAAAACGACCGCTTTCGTCTTTTTTAAGAAGATTTCTGTTTCTGTTCCTTGAAAGTCCCGACCATGTTTTACTTGGTTGGTAGTATGTTAATTCAATAGCCGGATCTAAATCTTTGATTGAAATGTTATCCCGGTTTACTGAATTAGCTGTTAATTTTGAAACACTTAACTCTACATCATTGGGATTGTCCATCCAATTTTGGAATAAAACAAGCACTTCGGATGGGGGTAAGAACGAATCGCGAGCAGAAGATAATTCTACATAGCAGTCTGCTGATAAATCATCGAAAAGGCGATTAATTTCTGCTTTTGTGAAGATTAAAGTTAATTTAGCGGTAGATTCTCGATTCGGCGTTGAATTGGGTTGCGGGAACGTTTCGATAGTGCGGTGCGGGCTTGTCTCAAAGCTCAGGCTCAGAGCTTCCAGCAGCGCTGTTTTGCCTGAATTGTTGGCTCCCACAATAATGTTGATGCCAGGTTGGAATTCTAATACCCCAGAATCCCGGAATGATTTGTAATTAAGTAACTGAAGACGGGAGATGTACATAGCTGTTTCTCGGGGCAAACTTTAATCAATAAGCTAGCGCAGTTGTAGAAGCGATCGCACTTCTGGTCAGTTAATTCCATTCGGGAAGTATAAATCGTCACCGGGCAGCCGCCGCTCGATAACTTCTTGCCGATACTCCAACATAACCGAATCAACGAATTTACCAAACCGCACATTGTACTCTCTTTCAGTGCGCTTGTGGCTAAATGCTGCATCAGCCCGCGGTTCGATAGATTCTGCTATGCTAGCTTACACTAAAAACCGACTTCATAACTTCAATTGCATCGACTTTGTACCCACCGTCGGGTAACTGGTAAACGTGAAGGTTTACTAATCAATTAATTGTTTTTTGGGTGAAAAAATTAGTTGGGTGGCTACCGAACCCAGCAAGTTCGGTTTTCTGCACCGCTGTACTGCACGCCTCAAACAAACGTTCGATGTCCCGAAGCAGCTTGTTCGCCAGCCATCGCGTAGAATGCTAAAGTTTTGCCTATCGTATCAAATTTTTCAGGGTGTATTTTGTAAGACAATGGCAATATGTTACACAAAACCGAAAACAGTTGCTAACATTGTAAAAAAGCGTTAAGTACCTTCTTATGGCAACCGTTTTTATCGGAGCCAGAATCCCGCCCGCGCTCTCGGAAAAACTTTCGGAGTTCGTTAATCGGGTGGGCGTAACTAAGTCCGAGATTTTGACAGCGGCGTTGGTTCAGTATTTGGGTGCAACAGAAGATTTGCCATTGAGTCAGCGGATGGTGGAGTTAGAGAAGCGGATGACCGCGCTAGAAGCTAGGTTTTACGGCTAATTCAGCATTTTTAAATAGGAGTCGATCGGTGAGCAACCCAACAGGTTTAATCGCTATCTCTGGCTGCGATAATGCCAACCGGATTGGTGATGTTATTTTCGTTCACGGACTCGGTGGCGATGCGCGAGGGACATGGCATCCCGCAGGGAAACGCGATGATAACAACTTCTGGCCGACTTGGTTAGGAGAAGAATTAACCGATATGGCTATTTGGTTGTTGGGGTACGAGGTAGAACCCTTTAAATGGAAGGGCAATACCATGCCGTTGGTGGATCGGGCGACTAACACTTTAGCCGTTCTCGACTCCCATGCAATTGGCGATCGCCCCCTAATCTTCATTACTCATAGCTTAGGGGGGCTGTTGGTAAAGCAAATGCTGCGCCACGCTTTGGATTATGGAAATCCTGAATGGAAGATAATCGTCGAGGAAACCAAAGCCATTGTTTTTTTATCCACGCCTCACTCCGGCTCCAATATGGCGAATTGGGTCAAGTATATTGGTGGAATTCTCCAAGCCTCTGTCAGCGTTGACGAGTTAGAAGCGCATCATTCCCGGCTGCGCGAACTGACCGAAGTGTATCGAAATCACGACTGGCTCAGTCAGATTCCCATACAAGTCTACTGTGAGAAGCAAAAAACTTCTGGGTTTCTGGTTGTGGACGAAACTAGCGCTAATCCTGGCATACAAGGTGTAACGCCTATTCCAATGGATGATGATCATCTTTCAATTTGCCGACCTTCGTCGCGAGAAAGTTTGCTTTATCGGCGAGTCAGGGAATTTATAAAAAAAAAGTTACCTTCTTCCAACCGTCTCAGACCATCAATCAGACTATCATCAATCAGGGCAATGCAGCGTTAGCTCTAAACAATTATGATGTTTTATTAGCTGCTGTAGACACAATTAACAGTTGCTACTTCTCTCGCCTACAGAAAGAAGCAATTGCAGGAAAAATAATTCTCAGAGATGAGGTAGTTCCTATTGTGGATAAGCTCACCTCACCAGAACATAAACGCGGTATATTAGTTACAGGTCAAGCCGGAGTTGGTAAAAGTGGTGTTATACATCAAACTATGGAAGCACTTATTCAAAAAAGTGTGCCACTCATAGCTTTTCGGGTAGATCGTTTAACTCCAACCCAGTCACCCAATCAAGTTGGAGAACAGTTGGAAAACTTACCGACTTCTCCTGCTCATGTTTTAGGTAACATTGCACAGGGGCGTGATTGTGTTTTAGTTATAGATCAGCTTGATGCGGTGAGTACAGCTTCTGGTCGCATTTCTGATTTTTTTGATTGTATAGAACAGATCGTAGATCAAGCTAAAGACTATCCGAAGATGCGTCTGTTGCTAGCTTGTCGCAAGTTTGACTTAGATTATGACTACCGATTGAAGCGTTTAACGGGTGAAAAGGGAATTGCTGATATGGTATCAATTAATCCCCTATCTCATGAAAAAGTGCAAGAGGTTGTTGCACAATTGGGATTAAATAGCATCTCCCTTAACAAAAAGCAATTAGAGCTGTTATCCATTCCTCTGCACCTAAGATTGCTAGCAGAAGTTGCAGAAGGCTCAAAAGCTAATGTCCTCAATTTTACAACAGCTAAAGATATATATGATAAATTCTGGGACTATAAAAAGGATATTATCGACAGACGCGGTAATTATGACCATTGGACAGATGTGATATACACTCTTTGTGATTCTATGAGCAAAAAGCAGAGGTTATCTGTCCCAAAAGCTCGTGTGGATCGATATGGAAAAACGGCAGAATTAATGACATCTGAGCACATCTTAGTTTCAGATGGACATCAGTATTCATTTTTTCATGAAAGTTTTTTTGACTATGCTTTTGCACGTCGATTTGCAGGTAAAGAGGAAGAACTATTAAATTTTTTAGGGAGTGGGGAGCAGCAACATTTATTTCGACGCGCTCAAGTTCGGCAAATTTTGGTTTATGAGCGGGATGCAGAGCGCGATCGCTATCTTGTTGACCTCCAAGCTTTAATTACTAGGCCGAACGTCCGCTTTCACATCAAGAAGGTAGTATTTGCCCTGCTTGCAGCGCTAGATGACCCCACACCAGAGGAGTGGGAGATTATTGCCCCGCTAATAGGTAACCAAGCCGATCCCATCACGCAACAAGTTTGGCAAACCTTGCGTAGTTCTGTTTATTGGTTTCAACTGCTAGACTCGCTAGGATTAATAGAACAGTGGCTCAGGGATGAGAGCGAGGAACGTATCGAGCAAACGGTAACACTGCTATCTATTATGCAGAGGCAGATACCGGCTCAGGTGGCTGAGTTAGCAGAGCCTTTTATTGGTGTATCAGAAGCATGGCACGATCGGCTCAACTACCTTATACAAAGGGCAGAAATTGTTACTGAGCGTCGTTTTTTTGACTTTTTCCTGCGACTTATTCATGCAGGAATTCTTGACCAACCACGAAGAATAATCAATTCCCATCACGACTTTTGGAGGCAAATTTATTCTTTACGTCAACAGCGTTCAGACTGGGCTTGTGAAGCTATTAGCTGCTATCTCAATCGGTATTTTAATTTAAGTCTTGCTGCTGGACAACCCAATCTCTTCGATCGCAACTCTGGCGCTCTACCTCAAAGCCAATTTGATGAACAGATTGTAATGGCAAGCGCTCGTCAAGCCCCAAGAGCGTTTATTGAACACTTATTTCCTTTTATGCTGCGCGTAATAAAGTTAACATCCATACGGGAAAATAATCCACCTTGGCCTGATTCAGTCTGGTATTATATACATTATGGTGAAGGCTATGACATTCATCATGCCTTATTAACCGGGATGGAAGAGGCGCTATCTGATTTGGCTGCGAACTGTCCTGAAGATTTTTCCATCCTCGCAGAGCAACAACTTCGTAGCTCTAATTTTGAAACAATCCAGTTTCTGTTGATTCGTGCTTACACTGCGAATGGAGAAAGATTTGCCGATGAAGCCATCGATTACCTCTGCGAAAAACCTGTACGACTTCAAACAGGATACTCAGCGGGTAATGGAAATACTCAGGCTGCTCCCTATTGGGCTACCCGACAGCTAATAGAAGCAACTACTCCACATTGCACTGAAGAAAAGGTGTTACAACTTCAAGCAATCATTCTTGATTACTACACTGATTATGAAAAAAGTTACATGGGCCGTCAATTTCGAGGTTATCCGCAGCTAGTTTTATTAGATGCTATCGCTACCTCTCGACGCACAGACGCAATAAATCATCGGCTACAAGAATGGAAGCGCAAGTTCACAAGCTTAGAGTGGCTGAAACCTCTAGGCCAAATTGAACCCCCAAAGTCAAGCGAAGCTTGGTTGGTTGGTTCTCCAATACCTGAAAAAGCAGCAGACAAAATGACTGATAAGCAATGGTTAAAGGCTATTGCTCGTTATGATTACAATCATGTTGCGACTCGATTTCAGCGGACGGGGCAAATAATAGGTGGAGCTTATGACTTATCCACGCTTTTAGAACGTCAAGTAAAAAAGGAGCCTGTACGCTTTGCTAAATTAATAGGGCGGTTTCCAGATAACACAAATTCATCTTACTTTGATGCAGTTTTACGCGGTCTTGCAGAAGTTGAGCTAGATATTGAGACTGCTTTTATCGTATGTCAGCGTTGCCACCAATTACCCAATTATCCTTGTGGTCGTTCGATTAGTTGGCTGATTCGGAAATTAGTTGATTCCCCCTGGCCTGAAGAGGCTTTTGATATTGTAACTTGGTATGCCTTAAACGACCCTAGTCCCCAACAAGAGTCTTGGCGCACTAAGACTTCCAATGGACAGGTTTACTGTGATGATATTTTAAGTGCTGGAATTAATTCGACACGAGGTAGTGCTATAAGCGCAATTGCCCAACTAATTTTTGCGGACAAAAATCGCGCCTCTTATTTTCAACAATCTCTGCAACAGATAGTTCAAGACTCTTCGATTGCTGTTAGATCCTGTGTGGCTCAAGCACTAAGAGCAATGTTGAATTATGACCGAGACTTAGCTGTCAGCTTGTTTCAGCAACTTTGCGATACCGAAGATGCACTTCTTGGAACTCGGACTGTTGAGGATTTCTTGTGCTACGCTTTACAAACGCATTTTGAAGTGCTAGCATCGATTGTTGAACGGATGATTATGTCTCCTATACCGGAAGTAGTAAAGGTTGGGACTAGACAAGCCTGTAGAGCAGCTTTAATTATCGAAGAGGTACGTTGGCTGGCAGAACTTTGCCTGTCTTGTACAGAAACTCATCGAATCGCTGCGACTGAGATATTCGTTGCCAACTTTCGTCAAGCACACTTTCGTGAATTTTGTGAAGATGTTTTAATTAAACTTTTCCAAGATTCGGTTGAACCAGTGCGTTCTCAAGCAGCTAGGTGTTTCTTACATTTTGAGGGAGATGAACTGGGTGATTACATCAGTTTAGTGGAGGCATTTGTTGATAGTCCCGCATTTTTTAGTGATGACTACAACTTAATCCATGCCTTGGAAGAGACAACAGCTAAACTTCCCGAGGCTGTTACTTATCGAGTGTGCAATCGCTTTATAGAAGGCTTGAAATCGGATGATGCTGATGTCAGTCAGCGTGGAAGGCTTGAAGCAGACAAAGTTAGTAAATTACTCCTGCAATTATATAGTCAAAGTAAAGACCAAGAGTTACAGTTGCACTGTCTTGACCTGATTGATTTTATGACTCAGATGGAAGTTTACGGATTAGCTGAGGCGCTAATGCAATATGATTATGATAGATGAAAGCGATTATAGTAGTTCTTGGGTAGAGGAGGTTCGCACTCAAACTTAAAAAGCTTGGCAACAGGCTTGTTTTGGCATACTCTCGCACAGCTTCATCGAAGGCAGCTTGCTTTACAGAATCCACAACTCCGTGGCCGATCAACTCAACCATTGTTCGGTGGCAAGAGTTAGAAGTTCGCAATCATCCTTTCATGTTTGTTGGGCTATGATGATCACAATTCCTCCCCCCACCGATCGCATCTAACTCAACCTTACTCAGCACTTTGGGTTTCATCCCATACAAATCATTCAGCACAGCCTTGACATCAGGAAACACAAAATACTCTGTCAGCTTGCCAATGCGATAATTAAAAGCTTTGTACCGGTGTTGGAAGTACAGCTCCACATTCCCCCGATGTTCCCAAAGTCCCAGCAAATTAACAACCACATCCGAGTAATGCGCTTTCACATCCCGCTGCACTTCCGCGATGCGTTCCTCGATCGATCGAGTAGTAATTCCAATTTTGTAGAACGTATTCCCGTCCGCTTTTACTTCAAGGAAATAGAGCGAATTCACCAAAATCCGACGAAGCTGCGCTCGATAAATCAGCAAATCAGCCCGCCGTTCATCCAAGCAGGATAAACCCGCAGCTTCAGCAATCTCTACAGAGCCTTCCAATGAAGCCAGTTCCGACAGCAGCAAAGGTTCTTGGACTTTGTTGAACAGCGCCAGGGAAAGAGCACCCACCGGGATTTTACCCAAGTCGGTAAAGTGATAAGTGCGATCGCCTTCCGACTCCAGCAATCCTTTCAACTGCCATCGAAAGTTTACCAAGTCTTTGGGAATCGATCGCTTTTGGGCCCCGTACTCTTTCCACAGCACTTTCAATTGCTCTAATTCCTCACCTTTAAGTCGCACGTTGAAGTTATCGTAGAGGGGAAGCGATGGAAACGCTTTGGTTTTAATCCGCTGCGAAACGGGCTTGCAAGTTTCCCCGGTGTGCGCGAAGTGATGTTCTTTCACGGAACCCTTTTTCGCTGTGAGGGAGCCTCCGCAGTAGAGGCAAGCGAGGTTAGTTTTTCCGCGCACAACCTCATCAATGCTCGCCAGTTCGCCACTGGGAGCAACACCAAATTTAAGCCACATAGTCAAAAGTTCTCCTAAAAGCAGGTTTTCGTAGATGCACCTGCTCCACACGATCGAGAATTGTAACAAATCCAGGAGTGAGAACTTCTGGCGGGCGTGAGTAAAGCGATCGGCACTCGATGCTGTTGATGCGTGACTTTAATCCTTGCATTCACCAAAATCTAAAATCTAAAATCTAAAATTGCTCGTCACCAATCGGGAATTTCTTCAGTCCGAGTCTGATAGGTATTGTGACAGTTGCTCTCTCGCTAACGGCACAGCGGGCAATTCATGCTCTACACCGGGATGTGTCTTTTCCGGTGTAGGAAAGCAGGGAAAGAGAGGCGATCGCTCCCCTGACTTGATCCGGCTTCACCTCTTTCGTAGTGCTGCAATTGTTCGAGGTTGTTGTGACCGCTGATTTCTTGAATAATCCGCAGCGGGATGCCGATATTGCTCATCTGGGTGAGAGCCGTTCTCCTAAAACTGTGGGTGGATGCTCCCTCGATGCCGGTTTGCTCGAACGCTTCTCTCAAAATCTGATCCGCTGAGTTGGTGTGCAGATGCTTCCAATGGTGGGAAGAATGCCGGCCGGGGAATAAATAAATCTGACCCGCGTTGGGTTTCCAAGATGTCAAAAGCGATCGCAAATCTTCAATGACCGGAATCGTTCCTGACGGGGTGACAGGTTGCCTGAAAATCATACAGTCCGGCAATCCTAGACAAATCGCCTAGAAAAATATAGGGTAA
>NZ_JAUBQH010000053.1:37358-47022 GCF_036701145.1 Microcoleus sp. Pol17C6 | reverse complement strand
TGTTGTCATGGTTTTATGATTGCTGTATTTGGTTGTCAATGTTCGGATGATGTTTATATTATTAACGGTGTTGTTAACGTTTGTAAAGGGGTTGAGCGACAGTTAAACTGATGAGTGTGATTAGGAAAGCTGATGAAAGGAGAGACAGGGCCGATCGCCCCCGCACGAAAATAGATGCCAGCGTGCACACGCGGCGCACCTCAACCCTAACGAACGGGAGCGATCGGAGGTGGAGAAGGTAGAGGAACAGGAGCGAGGACAGGCGGAGAGACTGGCCTGCGAGCAGGTGGAGAAATCCTGAACTGCTGGAGTTGCTGCGGGGTGAGCGATCGCAAAATTCTCAGTCCGAGAGTGTCTCGGGAGATGCTTAAAGCGTAGGATGGCTCCAAATACGGGCGGAAATTGGATTTGTTGTTCAAATAGCTTTCCATGAAAGCTAGGCTGAGTCCGCTGAGGTAGCGACGGGCTAAAACTGGTTCCGGCCCGATGACCTCTGGTGGTGGCAGAAAGAGGCTTTGAGGGGAATCCTCGATCGTTGAGAAGTGAGTCCCGTTGTTCATCAGTACCAGATATTTGTTGGGCGATGTCAGCCAAGTGAACGGTTGAATTTGTTCCAGCAAAGCGGGGGCGACGGTATCGGCGCTGCCTGCGATTAGCATGACTGGGATTTGGATTTTGCTGAGGTTTGTTTCTCCGAGAATGCTGCTGACGATCGGGTTGACGGCGATCGCAGCTTTGACGCGCGGGTCGTCGAAATTGTACTGGTTGCGCTCTAGGCCGCGGGCCCGGCACTGCAACAGTAGGGAGAGGTTCCAAGTATCGTTTTCGAGTCCGCAATCTTTGTCTAGCTGTGCAAAATTAATCTCCGCCCCGGCTAATGCTAAAGCCGTATAGCCACCGAAAGACTGGCCTATGACGCCGACTCGCTGCAAGTCAAGCTGCCCTTGGTAGGTCGGGTCGGTTGTAGATAGTTTGGTTAAATAATCGAGCAGATCTTTGATGTCGAGGGGGCGGTTGACAAATTCTGCTGGTTCTGCTACTTGATTGGCTCTGCCTGTTACTAAGTCTTGGATTTGTTGGGCGTTGCTGCCGGGGTGTTCGGGGACGGCGACGGCAAAGCCGTAGGAGGCTAGGTGTTTTGCTAAATACTCGAAGGAAAGGCGATCGGAACCTAAACCGTGAGAAATTACTACTACTGGGGCCGGTTGCGGGCTGCCCTGCGGCAGGTAAATGTCCATATCAAATGTGCGAGGGCGATTTGGACTCGTCACAGTTACCGATGATTTTTTCCAAGTATAGGGGCCCGGTAGCTGGGGCTGCTGCATTTGGGCCGGCGGTATGGCGGGTTCAGAGGCTGCTTGTGCTTCGGACAACTGGGCGACTCCCGCGATCGTCTGATTGGAACGGTTGATCAGCGATGTCAGCTCGTTGGCGATACCCAAGGCGCGGGCGATGTCAATCCTGATGCCATAGGTGGGGAATTTCCGCAGCACGTTGAGAATTGTCAGGCCTTCTGGATCTGAGGCTGCTAAAATCAGGGCGGATCGGATGGCATAAAATCCAGGCTGCCGAGCTTTGGTTTGAATTACTCGGCCTAAGCGTCTCAGCAGCACTTCTCCTTGAGGCGTGTAAAGGAATTGGGCGATCGTCACGGGGCTGATTTCAGCTTTCGCTTGCAGGGCGCTGCGAATCTCAGCTAGCTGAGATTCTTTGATGTACTGAGCGAAGCCGTCCAAGTTTGAGTCTATTTTGCCTTCTTTGGCTAAAAGTGCCAGGGATTCGATGGGAACTGATTCTTCTAGCGGCCCGTAAGTTACGTAAATTCGCTCGGCACCCATTGCCGGTGCGGCGGTGCAAACAGCCGTGAATGCACACAATCCTAGGTATTTTTGGGCGATCGACCGCCGAGTGCGAAGGGCAGCAGTGGAGAGGCTCGAAAACAGACAGTTCATAACTTTCACACCTAGGACTTCTAATAATTAGTCGGTGAAACGATGTAAATTGTTTCGTCAATATTTAATGCCGAAAAATCGATCTGTTGCTTCGGATGCTTCGGAAATTAGGTTATCTTGGGAAGCATAGCCAAAAAAGCAATTTTCTGACCTGACAAGACTAGCTGAAATTTAAAATTCAACGCCAAGGGGTCAAACCTACTGGAATGCCCATTGATTATTTTTTCAGCTATGCAAGATATTTTCAATCGAGTTTGTAACTACAGCCTGAGTGAGAGAATTTATGATGTTCAATGCAACTGCTATCCTGATTGACGCTTTTGTGCAAGAGCTGCAGGCCGGCTACCGTCGCACCTACGGCAAATACAAGCCTGACTACCCAGAAATTATCGCCTGGGCAGGGACTATGGCTCTGGAAAATATCGCTAACTGCGATGCTCTGTACCACAATGTGGAACACACAATGCTCGTGGCTTTGGTGGGACAAGAGATTCTCCGCGGCAAGCATATTCGCGAAGGGGGAGTGTCGCCGGAAGATTGGCTGCACTACCTGATCTCGCTGCTGTGTCACGATATCGGCTACGTCAAAGGTGTTTGCCGCCAAGACCAAGAAGCTGTGGGACTATATGCTACGGGTATTGACGGGGGCATGGTTTCTGTGCCGATCGGGGCAACTTCTGCCAGTTTAACTCCTTATCATGTCGATCGAGGAAAACTCGTAATTGACGAACGCTTCGGCGGCCACACATTAATTGATGCCGAACAAATCAAGCGCAATATTGAATTGACGCGCTTCCCAGTTCCTGCTAGCGAAACTCATCAAGACAGAAACAATTATTCTGGACTCGCTAGGGCCGCCGATTTGATCGGTCAGTTGAGTGATCCAAATTACCTGCGAAAAATAAGTGCCTTGTTCTACGAATTTGAGGAAGTCGGCACTAATAAAATCTTGGGCTACAAATCTCCGGGAGATTTGCGGCAAAATTACGCCAAGTTTTATTGGAATGGAGTTTTTCCCTACATTCCAGCAGCTTTGAATTATTTGGAATTGACCCAGGGAGGCAAACAAATTATTGCCAACCTCTACGCCAATGTATTTCAGGTAGAACACGCTGAACCGCTCGCTTTCACCAAGCCCAACGCTCAAGAATTCACCAAATCCCGCGCCAATAGCAACTTTAATGGCGAAAAAGATGGTGAGAATCTTCAACCTTCCATGTCCGGGGAAAACAAGAAATTTACTGAGTTTCCAGACTTGAATTTGTGATGATTTACGCCCTGAATTCGGCAGCCAAAAACAGGAGTCATAATTATTAACAAAAAAGGGAATTTTTAAGTTGCTGACTCCTTCCTTGTAAGCTATAGTATAGCTAAGAAATCGTGGTTTATTAGGAATAGTTATGTCATGGAAACCAACAATATTGAAGTCGTTTTTAGCTTTGATACAACTGGCAGTATGTACCCTTGTTTGACGCAAGTTCGTCGGAAAATCAAAGAGACGGTAACGAGACTGCTAGATGAAATTCCTGGCATTCGGATTGGCATTATTGCCCACGGAGACTATTGCGATGCTGGCAGCACATACGTAACTAAACACCTCGATTTGTCTGGCGATGTCGGCACGATTTGCAATTTTGTTCAAAATGTAGAGCCAACTGGCGGCGGCGATGCTCCAGAATGTTACGAATTAGTCTTGCACGAAGCTCAGTCACTTTCTTGGACTCCAACTAATTCCAAAACCTTGGTACTAATTGGCGACGACATCCCCCACGCACCCGCTCAAACTCCTCAAAAACTTAACTGGCGTAAGGAAGTAGATAAGTTAGCACAGATGGGAATTACCGTTTACGGCATCCAAGCTCTCAACCGCCAGCACGCTACTTTATTCTATAAAGAACTAGCCGAAAAGTCTGGCGGTTTTCACCTCAATCTAGACCAATTTTCATACATTACAGATTTATTTTTAGCAGTTTGTTACCAACAGTCATCTAACGAACAACTGCAAGCTTACGAACAAGAAGTTGTCAGTCAAGGTCGCATGAATCGTGGATTAAACAAAATGTTTAATACCATGCTGAACCGGGAAGGTGTTGCTGTTTACGAATCAGCAGAATTGCGAGCCGTAAAACCGGGGAGATTTCAGATTTTAGAAGTTGACAGCGAGATTTCAATTAAAGCTTTTGTTCTGGAGAATGGTTTGACTTTTAAAACCGGGCGCGGGTTTTATGAATTTACTAAAACAGAAACTATCCAAGGTAAAAAAGAAATTGTGCTGATGGATCGTTCCACAGGGGATTTGTTTGAAGGAGAAGCGGCGCGAGAAATGTTGGGTTTGCCAATGGGCGAGACTGTTCGCATCAAACCGAGCAATCTAGAAAAGTATGCGGTTTTTGTGCAAAGTACCTCGGCAAATCGCAAGCTGATGGGGGGAACTCGTTTCCTTTATGAA
Organism: Microcoleus sp. Pol17C6; assembly: GCF_036701145.1. Taxonomy (NCBI): domain Bacteria; kingdom Bacillati; phylum Cyanobacteriota; class Cyanophyceae; order Oscillatoriales; family Microcoleaceae; genus Microcoleus; species Microcoleus sp. Pol17C6. The sequence goes on along the minus strand of NZ_JAUBQH010000053.1, from coordinate 42,621 downwards.
GTTGAAGATTGGGATCGTTAATCAATCTTAAATGTCCAAACAACAACCGCAGATCGATGCAGATCGGGGTAAAATCTCTATTCTCTGTGTTTGTGTTATGGTCTGCTGTTAAAAAATATACACTTTCAAATTAATATGCAACCTGAAATTCAGCAGCAAATTCAACAGTTGAGGCAGCAGCTACAGCAAGCTAGCTATGCTTATTATGTTCTAGATGCACCGATCATGCCAGATGAAGTGTATGATCGACTTTATCGCCAGTTGCAAGAATTAGAATCAGATTATCCTGAATTAATTACTGCGGAAAGTCCGACTCAGCGGGTGGGAGAACAGCCTGCTACTCAATTTTTTAGCGTCAAACACAATATTCCTCTGTACAGTTTGGAAAATGCTTTTAATTTTGAAGAATTTGCTAAATGGCAGGAACGCTGGCAAAGGGTAGCACCTCCCCTAACCCCCGGTCAAGAAGGAAATTCACCCCCCCTAACCCCCCCTGATCAAGGGGGGGGACTTGATGGAATAACATCTTCGATTAGCAATCAGGAAAATAGGGAAATTACTCCCCGCCTTAGCAAGGGGGGGTTGGGGGGGGTTTCCTATGTTTGCGAGTTAAAAATTGACGGTTCTGCTTTAGCGTTAACCTATGAAAATGGGGTTTTAGTTCGCGGTGCGACCCGGGGAGACGGCATTGCCGGAGAGGAAATTACTCAAAATGTCAAAACTATTCGCTCGATTCCTTTAAAGCTCAATTTAGATAATCCGCCGCCTGTTGTGGAAGTGCGGGGAGAGGCTTTTTTGTCTTTAGCTGTGTTTGACGAAATTAATCGGGAACGGGAAAAAGCAGGGGAACAATTGTTTGCTAATCCTCGCAATGCTGCGGCGGGTACGCTGCGGCAGTTGGATTCTAAAATTGTGGATAAGCGCAAATTGGATTTCTTTGCTTATACTCTGCATTTAGATCAGGGTAACGAGGGTAACACGCAGTGGGATTCGTTGGAATTGTTGCGACGAATGGGGTTTAAGGTGAATCCCTATCGCAAAATTTGCTATTCTTTGGATGAGGTTCGGGAGTATTACGAATATTGGGATACTGAGCGACGGAATTTGCCTTACATGACGGATGGGGTTGTTGTTAAGATTAATTCGGTTTTGCTGCAAAAACAATTGGGTTTTACTCAGAGGTTTCCGCGTTGGGCGATCGCCCTGAAGTATCCTGCGGCCGAAGTCCCTACAATCGTAGAAGCTGTCACCGTGCAAGTAGGCAGAACCGGGGCTCTGACTCCTGTAGCGGAACTCAAACCGGTGCAGTTGGCGGGGACAACGGTTTCGCGGGCTTCTCTCCACAACAGCGATCGACTTTCCGATCTCAACCTGCACATTGGCGATACTGTGATTGTCAGAAAAGCTGGGGAAATTATACCAGAAGTTGTGCGAGTTTTGCCGGAACTTCGTCCCCAAAATGCTAAACTTTTCCAAATGCCTAGTTGCTGTCCCGAATGCGAACAGCCTGTGGTTCGGGAAAAGGGGGAGGCCGTTACTCGCTGCATAAATACATCTTGTCCAGCAATTTTGAGGGGTTCGCTGATTCATTTTTGCAGCCGGGATGCTCTGGATATTAACGGTGTTGGCGAAAAGTTGGTGCAGCAGATGGTTGATAGCAATCTGGTGCATTCTGCGGCGGATTTGTACGATTTGACTGCGGAAAGATTGATGAGTTTGGAACGCATGGGTAAGAAGTTAGCAGAAAAGTTGGTAAGTGCGATCGCCCAATCGAAAAATCAACCTTATGCGCGCGTACTTTACGGCTTGGGCATCCGCCACGTCGGCAGCGTGAATGCTCAATTGCTAACAGAAAGGTTTGCAAATGTAGAAGAGTTAGCAGGGGTATCGGCGGCGTCGATTGAGGGCGTTTACGGCATCGGGCCGGAAATTGCTCAAGCTGTTTATCAGTGGTTTCGAGTGCCAGCAAATCAAAGTTTAATTGCACGGTTAAAAACTGCGGGCTTGCAATTGCAGTCAGAAGTTAAAAATCAAAATTTAGCCAGCACAAATTTACAATTTGCAGGCAAAAGCTTTGTGCTTACCGGAACTTTGCCCACTTTGAAACGAGATGAAGCTAAAGATTTGATTCAAAAAGCAGGAGGTAAAGTCACAAGTTCTGTGAGTGCTAAAACTGATTATGTGGTTGTGGGAGAAGATGCTGGTTCTAAGTTGGAAAAGGCTCAATCTTTAGGAATCGAACTACTTTCGGAATCAGAGTTACTCGAACTGCTATCGGAACCATAAATGATTGGGGAAAGTCAATATATTTCTCTTTCCTCTTTCTCTGCGCTCTCTGCGCTCTCTGCGGTTCCCAAAAAAAGCGCTGATTCATTTCAGCCGTTTTCAAAGAAAATCCCCAACAATTCTATTGCCCTAGGTGCAAAATAGCCGATCGCGAATTGGGCAATACCTCAAAAGGCATAGAAAGCGCGATCGCACTTGGTGAATATACATACTTCCCCGGCGGTGCTGCCCGAATCAGTTGTCGGTACAGGCTAGTTTTGCTAAAATTTGATAAAGTTTGCAATAGCGATGGCAACTGCGAGCTTAGCCAAATCCCAGCAATCATAGGAGATACATTATGTCTGAAATTCCAGCAGAACAAACACAAACAAACTTGACAACTCCAGAAATAACTACCGAAAGCTCAATTTCTGGAGTGGAAAACGTAAAAAATAGTTTGGGAAACGTCCTAAATAATTGGAAGTTGAAAGCAGGATTAGCCGTTGCTGTACTCTTTGCAGTGTTGCTATTTGCTTTCTACTGGCAGCATATGATTGCAGTCGTAGGTATGAAGAGTTGGTCGGCGCGATCGGGAGCTAACCCGATCGAATGTATGGTAAGAGATACTAATAACGACGAGTATGTCAGTTGCAGCGCCCTCCTCGACCAGCAGATTGTGCCTCTTGAGTGCAGTTCGAGTTTGTTCAATATCGGCTGTCGAGTCAATTACGGAACTGCGGCCCCAAATCCGAGACAGACCAACCCGAGATAGAGCATCTGCGGGTTAGAAATGATTGTTGAACGAACAGATTTGCTAATTAAAGTATGGGACTTACAAAGAAAATCTCACCGTAAAAATACTCCAGCAATAAAGATCAGAAAACTCTTGTTTTTCTTGTTGTAAATTAGCAGGTAATGAAAGTTACCTGCTATTGCCATGAGGTAATATGTGATAGATGATGGGCGGCAGTATATTGGCGATCCACAGGTTTTTGATGATATTACTTTGGTGGTGATGAAACAGAAATAGAGTTCCAAACCCCCTGGATCGGCGGTTGAAATTGCGGCAGCCACGGAGGAACCGCCCCAACCACCCCAAGCGGGCATTGCCGCTGCTGTAGAAACTTTCGTCCCTAAGAAGCGGAGACAGAAAGATAAAAATGGGAGCTTACCAAGGGCTTCCGATCATGGTGAAACTACTCCAATAATAAGGATGAGAAAAATTTTGGTTTGCTTGTTGTAAATTAGCAGGTAAATTTAACTTGCCGCCTGTTGTTACTAGCTGTCCGTTTTCCAGGCGCACTTTACCGGACATTATTGCTTGTTGAGCCAGTTGCAAAGCTTCTGCCTTAGTTGTGGTTCCTCGCAACTGGTGGTAAAATTCGCTCATCAGCCCCAAAGTGCCTCCATCGTCAACATACCACAAACTCCCTAAAGCAGATTTCGCGCCGGATTTTACTGCTAAACCTCCAAAACCTAATTCTGCTTCCCGATCGCCCACAGCAGTTCTACAAGCACTCAATACTAACAAGTCTACCTGCGGATTGCGCCAATTCAAACTCTCCATGCGATCGAGCTGCAATTTGGAATTCCACAGTTGAATGTAGGAATTGCTCGCTTTTCCCGGTTTGAATTCAGCGTGAGTTGCTAGGTGAACGATCCGAAATCCTCCCTTGGTGTGTTCCGACGTGAGATTATCTAAAGTGAAACTAGAATTGAGGAAAGATGGGCTCTGCCACTGAGCCGAAATCGCCTGCAGTTCGATCGGCACATTGGGCAAGGGCTGTTGGTCAACAAATTCCGACCTTCCCATTGCTAGCACGGTGGCGTCTCTAACAGCTTTATAATCGGTATTAGTCGAACTAAAACTTGGAATTAGGCTGAAACTGTATTTTTCCATCAAGAAGCCTTTACCGTCGTGTAAAGCGGCAAAGGGCAGGCTTCGCAATCCGGGATCGACTGACAGTAACAAAGTCTGAATTCCTAAGTTTTGTAAGTCTTTTTCTAGGGGTGCGATCGCCCATTTATATAATTGCTGGGCGGCGGCTAGATAGCTGGTACTAGCGCGTTTTGCGGGATTGGTGATTTCATTGCGAAACTCCTGGACGGTGGGGAAAAGAGCTGCTCTGTTGGCTTCTGGGACGCTGTAGTGAATCGGTTGCCCCACGGGAGGAACTAAAATTAGTTCTAATTGTTCGTCTCGCGAGACTATGTAGATAATACCAGACCGCTTGCCGGTTTGCTGTTCGATATTTTGTAAAGTTTGTTGGGCTGTCGAAATTAAGACTTTTTCCTCTGGGAGGTTGGCTGTTACCCCCAAGTAATCTCCAAATTCTTGATTCCTCATTTCTTCGATTCCCCAGAGTGTTTTCTGTATGTCGTTACCTTCAAAAAGTCGATCGGGAGGTGGAACATATCCCAGAACTAAATTAGAAGTAGGGTTAACTGTTAGTGCTTGTTGGGATGCTGGTGAAGAGGCTACGATGCCCGCGGGTAATTGACTGGTGATACTTCGATCGATGGTTAAAACTCGATCTGCAGCAGCAACACCGGGATTGTCTAGCGATCGAATTTCGGGGCGTTTAAAGTCTTGTGCATCGGAGGTTGAGGGTTCGGGTGCGGGCGATGCTGGTGTTGCCACAGGTGCGGGGAGTTGTATTTCCGTAGAAGCCATCGGAGTGGGAGTGACACTCGGAGTGGGAGTGACACTCGGAGTCGGAGTGGGACTTACTACCGGAGTGGGAGTTTCACTCGGAGTCGGAGTGGGAGTTTCCAGCGGAGTGGGAGTTTCACTCGGAGTCGGAGTGGGAGTTTCCAGCGGAGTGGGAGTTTCACTCGGAGTCGGAGTGGGAGTTTCCAGCGGAGTGGGAGTTTCACTCGGAGTCGGAGTGGGACTTACTACCGGAGTTGGAGTTTCACTCGGAGTCGGAGTTAGAGTTACTACCGGAGTTGGAGTGACAACTGGAGTCGGAGTTAGAGTTACTACCGGAGTTGGAGT
>NZ_JAUBQH010000053.1:34585-37258 GCF_036701145.1 Microcoleus sp. Pol17C6 | reverse complement strand
ACTGGAGTCGGAGTTAGAGTTACTACCGGAGTTGGAGTGACAACTGGAGTCGGAGTTAGAGTTACTACCGGAGTTGGAGTGACAACTGGAGTCGGAGTTAGAGTTACTACCGGAGTTGGAGTGACAACTGGAGTCGGAGTTGGAGTTACTACCGGAGTTGGAGTGACAACTGGAGTCGGAGTGGGAGTTTCACTCGGAGTGGGAGTTTCACTCGGAGTCGGAGTGGGAGTTTCAACTGGAGTGGGGGTTGGTGTTGGCGGCGGGTTGATCGCGTCATCAGTCAAAAACGCAGTATTACCAACACTACTAGAACGCGGAAACGACTGCGATGTAATGGTAGATTGTCCCGTTGTAATTGCACCCGCCGTACCGTTGCTAGCAGCATCTCCCACAACAAACGGTTGAATCGGCGTCCCTCCATCTCCCCCAGCGTGCACAATTGTAATTTTGCCACCACCGGCGCCGCCAGCAGTAGAAATGCTAGCAAATCCCGTCGGCGACAGTGGGGTTGAAAAAGCACCCGTAGCGCGGAAAAAATTGCCTGTTATTGCTGTCACCTCGCCACCGGTGCCGCCAGTACCGCCTTGGGCATTGATAAACTCTACTTGAATATCGCCGATCGGATCTAAGAACACATTGCCGGCATTTCCGACTATAGCGCTAGAGTTAATTTGTCCGGTGGTAATTGAAGTTATCGCCTTAACAGTTATGTTGCCGCCACTGTTTGCCGATGTATTCAAATTGCCTGCAGTGAAATTGTTACCGCTTGTAAATAGAATTTCTCCGCCATTAGTAGTAGTAATATTTTTAACGCTTATATCGCCCTGGGCAGTAATATCGACTTTGCCGGCGGTGACATCTCCCGATAAATTGACTTTTTCGGTGTTTAGTGCTGTCAATTGTTGCGCGTTAATTGTCGAGTTTCCTGTCACATTGCCAGCATTGTCAATCGCAAGATTTCCTAACTGGCTGGTAGCCCCCACCGAACCGTTGAAAGTGATGCTGCCACTACCGGAGGCTAGAGTTAAGTTGCGGGCCGCATCAATACTGTCGATCGCACCTCCAAAGGCAATATTCCCCCCGGCGGTACTCAATATCGCATCTTTCGTCAACCCGAGAACACCGTTAATATTGATATTGCCATTATTAGTAGTAACATTGCCACCCAACTTAGTGCTTGCAGCAGCAATATTAAAACCAGAATTGCTCGCAATATTACCCGTAAATTCCGCCTGCGTTGCCGTAACATTCAAAACAGAAAGTGGTGCTGTTCCTCCGATATTTTTTTCTACCAGTACATTGCCTATAGCCGCATCTAAGTTCAACAAATGATTACCGTCTATCGCACCAGTTATCTTAATATCTCCGCCGCTGGTACTGAGATTAATATCGTTGCTGAGTGTGACAGTGCCGTTGAGAGCGATCGGATTTTTATTGGTATTGATGCCATAATTCAAATTAATTGTGGCAGCGTTGAGAGCAATGCTGCTGTTGTCATTGCCAGTAAGAGTGCCATCAAGTGCGATCGTACCAGTTCCCCCTTGAATACTTAGGGGGTCTACAAAGGTGAGATTGTAGGGTATGCTAACCTTGGCGGTGCTATCCGATCGCCCGATCGCGATCGAGCTAAATCCATTTTGAATCAAATTAAGTTCCGAAGCCGTCAAATCTAAAGCGCTAGTATTGTTATCAGTTCCGCCAACAACAATATTTTCTCCTGCTGTGGCGGGTTGCAGCGTTAGCGCGCCCGTACCCGAAATATTCTCAGAAAAATTAATTTCACCTGCCGTTAAAGTTAGCGAGTTACTACCTGCCGATACAGTCGAACCGAAAGCAATTGTTGCATCTCTCACTGTAAAATTTACAGGAGCTTTTAATGTCACTGGATTGCTAAAACCAATGTTATCATTAGTTGTGGTGATATTTCCCCTAGCGGCAACAGTTCCCCCGCCATTTTGAATAAATGCACCGTCTAAGTTCAGGTTTTTCTCAATATTGAGATTCACCTTATTAGTAACTGTGAGCGTGCCGTCATTGGTTGTTGTTACAGTTCCTTTGAGATTAACATTATCAGCCGCAATACCCAGATTGCCAGCTACGTCAACTGTCTGGTTGAAAGTAATGTCGCTGCCTGAAAACACCGAGTTTGGGGCAACAGTCACTGCATCTCCATAAGTTTGACTGCCGGTTGTAGTCACATTGCCGCCTAAAGATATCTTGCTGTTGGCACTTAAATTAGTGAGAGGAGTTGTTTCGCCGATCGCACTTTTGAAGGTAATATTACCGCTAGCCGCCTTCACAGTCAAATCGCTGGTACCATCAACAGTATTATTGAAAGTAATGCTGTCACCTGAAAGAATCGGATTGTTGGCAATTGTCACTGCATCTCCATAAGTTTGACTGCCAGTTGTAGTGACATTTCCCTTGACTTGAGTTGTACCGCCAACATCTGTAGTCAAACTCGCGGCATTGACTGTTTGATTAAAGGCGGTTGTTCCTGTAGAATTAGCTGTTAAATTGCCGATCGTACTTGCAACACCAACTGCACCATTGAATGTAACATTACCGCTAACCGCATTCGTCGTCAAATCGCTGCTGCCGTCTACAGTATTATTGAAAGTAATGTCGCTGCCGGAGAGAATGGGATTGTTGGCAATTGTCACTGCATCTCCA
>NZ_JAUBQH010000053.1:0-34485 GCF_036701145.1 Microcoleus sp. Pol17C6 | reverse complement strand
TTAAACTCGTGGCATTGACTGTTTGATTAAATGCGGTTGTTCCTGTAGAATTAGCTGTTAAATTGCCGATCGTACTTAAACTCCCAACTGCACCATTGAATGTAACATTACCGCTAACCGCCTTCGCCGTCAAATCGCTGGTGCCGTCTACAGTATTATTGAAAGTAATGTCGCTGCCGGAGAGAATGGGATTGTTGGCAATTGTCACTGCATCTCCATAAGTTTGACTGCCGGTTGTAGTGACATTTCCCTTGACTTGAGTTGTGCCACCAACATCTGTAGTCAAACTCGCGGCATTGACTGTTTGATTAAATGCGGTTGTTCCTGTAGAGTTAGCAGTAATATTTCCTAAGGCTGTGGTATTGCCAACTGCAGCATTGAATGTAACATTACCGCTACCCGCCTTCGCCGTCAAATCGCTGCTGCCGTCTACTGTATCGTTGAAAGTAATACCGTTGCCGGAGAGAATCGGATTGTTGGCAATTGTCACTGCATCTCCATAAGTTTGACTGCCGGTTGTAGTGACATTTCCCTTGACTTGAGTTGTGCCACCAACATTTGTAGTTAAACTCGCGGCATTGACTGTTTGATTAAATGCGGTTGTTCCTGTAGAGTTAGCAGTAATATTTCCTAATGCTGTGGTATTGCCAACTGCACCATTAAGTGTAATATTACCGGCACCTGCATTTACCAATAAACTTTTAGTGTTTGCTGTAGTGCCATCGAGATTCCTATTAAAGGCGACATTGCCGCTGCTGGTAGTTCCTGATGTTGTTAGGGTAATAGTTGGCTGACTAAGGATAACGGGTGATTGGAAGGTAATATTGCCACCGCTACCGGCGTCACTTGAGGTATTTATATTACCGCTAAGAATAGTATTTCCTGTACCAGAGTTGAGGGTGACGTTCCCTGCCGTACCTGCCTCTACTGAATTGGAAACTAGACCTCCAGTAGTAATGTTGCCACCAGCAGTGAAGAGGGCGATCGCTCCTCCATATCCTCCTAGCAAAGAAGAGGAATTGAGACTTCCAGCAGTTGTGTCGATCGCACCTGTTCCTTTGGTAACAGAGAGGTTGATATTCCCGGAGGTACCTGCATATAATGAACGCGAATTCAGAGAACCAGTGGTAATGTTACCGCCAGCAGTTGAAAGGTCGATCACTCCTCCATTTCCTTCCACAGAAGAGGAATTGAGATTTCTAGTAGTAATGTTACCGCCAGCAGTTGAGAGGGCGATCCCTCCTCCATTTCCTCCCACAGAATTTGAAGACACATCTCCAGCAGTGGTGTCGATCGCACCCGTACCTCCAGTGACTCTGAGGGTGATCTTCCCCCCCCTACCTCTATCTAGGGGACTGGCATTTAGATCTTTAGTGGTAATGTTACCCCCAGCAGTTGAGAGGGTGATCGCTCCTCCCGGTCCAAAAGTTGAACTCGATTGCAGAACATCACCAGTGGTGTCGATCGCGCCCAGACCTCCAGTAACTGTGAGGGTGATATCCCCTCCGCTACCTGCACTGCGTGAAAAGGAAGCCAGCTTGTTAGTGGTAATGTTACCGCCAGCAGTTGAGAGGGTGATCGCTCCTGCATTTCCTACCTTAGAAGAGGAATCCAAAAATCCAGCACTGATGTCGATCGCACCCGTACCTCCAGTGACTCTGAGGCTGATATCCCCCCCCGTACCTGCACCTATGGGATTGGAACCCAGGTCTCTAGTGGTAATGTTACCCCCAGCAGTTGAGAGGGTGATCGCTCCTCCCTGTCCAAAAGTTGAACTCGATTGCAGAAAATTACCAGTGGTGTCGATCGCGCCCGGACCTCCAGTAACTGTGAGGGTGATATCCCCTCCCCTACCTGCACCGCCTGAAATGGAAAGCAGCTTGTCAATGGTAATGTTACCACCAGTCGTTGAGAGGGAGATCGCACCTCCATTTCCTGAAGAGGATTGGGAATCCAGCTCTCCAGCAGTGGTGTCGATCGCGCCCGGACCTCCAGTAACTGTGACGGTTATATTCCCTGGATTACTTCCAGCAACGAAATTATTGGAAACCAGCGATTTAGTGGTAATGTTACCACCACCAGTAGTGGAGAGGGAGATTGCTCCTGAATTTCCTGCTGAGATAGCAGAGGAATAAATATCTGCAGCCGCGGTGTTGATACCATTGGTACTGGTGAGGCTAATATTTCCGCCCGTAGTAACAAGTGTGGCATTGACTGATATTGCATTACCAGCATTTAACGCGATCGCGCCATTTCCCGAATAATTAGTAATAGGTTGATTAACAGTAATATTATTATTCGCTTGCAGCGTCAGAGAATTATTATTATTCCAAGCAACGGGAGCACTAACTGTAATATCACCTATACTCGAAGAAGCCGACGCAGTAGAAATAGTGACATTTCCCAAAAGTAGCTGATTTTGCAGCGTCCCATTATTAATTGTAGAAGTCCCATCCGAGGGCATAAATGCTCCCCCTGATAAAGTGCCACCTGTATCCACATCTGTACTAATAGTAATATCAGTAGGATCTAATAATAAGGTGCCAGCAATCCCAAAGGTCGATCGCAAATCAACTAATCCTTGAAAATCCAGCGATTGCTTTCCCGACACTTCCGCAAAGCCGCCATTCCCAGAAAATAAGCCACCTCTGGCCGTAATATTCCCTTTAAAGCGAGTAGTTTCATCCGCCCAAACTATAACTCGCCCGCCATTCCCATTACTAATAGCATCAGCATTAATCGTCGAGTCGCTGCTGACAAAAGTTCGCGAAGCATTGGGCACAGTCCCCAAACCCTGATAATCTCCGCCAATCAGTACATTACCGCCACCGTTAATCCCAGAAGCATCGATATTGCCTGCAATAACTCCTACTTTGTCACCTAAAATATTTACAGTACCGCCAGTGTTGCCAGAGACATTGAGAGTGCCAGAGGCGATCGCAGTTCCCGCAGTTACCGGCACAGCAACATTCCCTGTCAACACAACTTCGCCATTGGGATTTACCGTCAAACCCGTCGCCTGTGCCACACCTTGTCCAGTCAGCAACTCCGGCAAAGATAACACTGGCTGCGTCCAATTATTCGGCAGCGAACTTTGATTTGCTGTCGGCTGAATATCCAAACTCAATAAATTTCCAGCTTGACTAATTCGCACCAAATTGTTACCCGGTACGGCGCTGATGAGAATATTGCCGCTAGGCGCAGTTACCTGACCATTATTGACAACCGTACCGCCGATCAAACTTAAACTTTGACCAGGTGTCACCGTCAGATTGCCTGCATTAACAATGCTTCCCCCTGGCAAATTGGTAAACGCAAAACTATTCGGTGCCCCGATTAATGTTGCCCAATTGTTATTGCCGATCGCACTAAACCACTGATTGTTCCCAAAACCAATGCCTGTCGCCGTAGTAGCATTAAAAGATCCAGGCACGTTGAGACTGGCATTCGGCCCGAAAATTATGCCGGCAGGATTCATCAAAAATAAATTGGAATTTCCCCCCGTCACTTGAATTAAGCCATTTATTAAAGAAGGATTTCCCCCAGTAATCCTTCCCAAAATATTTTGAATATTGGGATTGGTCAGAAAGTTAGCCGTTTGAGCCTCGCTGAGGCCGAACTGAGTAAAACTGTGAAAAAGATTAGCCCCATCTCCGCTGAATGCCCCCCCGGAAATGTCGTAGCGGTTGCCGTTGGGAGTAACAACTGTGTTAGTGCCGTCCGCTGCGGGGGCGATGGGTTGCGCGTTGGCCGAACCCGCCGCTGCACTCAGCCAGCCAACGATGAATAACCATCCGAGCAAAGGTAGTCTGTTGGCTGTCATTGTGTTTAAAGATTGTGCTTAAAGTGCGATCGTATTTATTTCTACTATTTTTACTCCTAAAAAAAATTCATGTCAATAGGAGCAGCCTATTTTTAGTTGCTGAATAATTAGTACGGGACAAGGAAATGTAGGTTTTTAATTACTATGATTTACGTAAAAACTGTTTTTTTACTAGAAGTCAGGCGCGGGAAATTAAACTTGGTTTCTTTTTTTGACTTTCACTGCTTCCCTGACTCAATTACCTTAAAAAACCGGGTTAATGCGTCCGGAACTGTGGGGGAAAATATGGCACCGAACGGGAGGGTTAGGGGTTTAAAAAACTCTGAATATTAGTCAAAATTACGTAAGTACCGCTCGCCTATTATACAGCTTGCTTAGAGTGGCAAAAAACTCGCTCAAATCTTTAATTGCGGTCGTGCCCACTTCTTTCTGCATCGGCCGAGCAGCTTGCAGCGCGCTTTGAGGAACAACGAACCGAACAGCAGACTTTCTCTCAAAAACTTTATATTTTTGGGATGAACTTTACCAAAACTTTATAAAGCTCGATTAAAATTTTTATGTATTTTTGATGAAAGCCAATATTTGCAAGTCTTGCACTCAACTTTAGACTGTTACCGAAACGAAGTAAATGTAGTAGGTTGGAAGTCTAGGCAGGATGAAAATCTTGCTCTGACAGATTAAACTATGCGAGTCTGGTGTCAGTGAAAACTCTTAGAAGAAGCACTCATTTACTCCAAAACACCCTTAAGTGAGATCTGTATGTAGATTCACTGGTGTGGAGCCTCTTCTTTAGGTTTGACGATCGCCCTAAATATCGCAGGCTCGCGATCGTCTATTCGCGTCACGGCAACATGGCATTTAGGGCATTTTCCGCCTTACTACCTAACAATACAGGAGGAATCAGGGTTATGACTACCTTAACGCTAGTCAAAAAAACATCTTTTACAGTCGCCAGCTTGGTAACCACAATGTTGCTCAGCATCTGCCCGCCCGTCCGAGCTTTCATGTTTGGCACTGGCGGCATCCAGTTCTATCAAGATACAAAGATCAACTTTAGATTCAACAACTCTGTCAGCCCTTACCAGTCAAGCTTGTGGGTGGCCCAAGCTGACCCACAAAACAATGGCTACACCAACATCGCCAGACTGTTTTACGAGACTCAACCCTCAGATAACGGCTCTGCCAACAACTGGGAAGCAACCTTCGGGAACGCAGTCACCTCCGAAAACGGCTCCATCACCCAAACCTTCACATTTTTGCAGGATCAAATTTATGCCCTGCTGCTGTGGAGCGACACAGGTAGCGGCAGACCTTTCGAGCAATACGTCTCGTCGAGTACCTTCATGAACAGCCCCAACTGGTGGGCCGCCGGCACCCAGTTCCGAAGAGAGGAATGTCTGGTGGCGGGATGTCAGCTTGCTGTGTTTGGTGACTTTATGCTCAACTACAATTCCAGCGACTCATTTGCAAACATCAACGGCGGTAAAGGCCCAGAGCAATTTTCATCGCTCACAAAGGCCCAACTGGCTAATGGCACACAAATCTCCTTCGACGATGCCAAACCAGGAACCGAGCTTGACTTCAAAGACTTCACCGTGTCGGCTGAGTTAGTCCCCGAACCAGTCCCCGAACCAGTCCCCGAACCAGTCCCCGAACCAGTCACAGTGTTCGGGACTATCCTGGGTATCGGGGCTTTGGCTGCGACTCGCAGGAAAAAAAAGCGAGGGCAGCAACCATAAAAATGACTATTAACCAGCCCCATACAAATCTAAATAGTGCGTCTGTTCAGTGGTACTCTGAGAAATAGCATTTCTAAATGTTAAGACTTTTTCCATAACGGGAAAAATAGCATCCTAACAAAGGCACTATTCATGGTATCCACCGCAGAAAAAACGAACGTAGGCTACATCACCCAAATCATCGGGCCAGTTGTAGACGTAAAATTCCCAGGCGGCAAACTGCCCCAAATCTATAACGCTCTCACAATTTCCGGCAAAAACGAAGCAGGTCAAGACGTTGCCGTTACCTGCGAAGTTCAACAACTGCTCGGAGACAGCCAAGTGCGCGCCGTTTCCATGAGTACCACCGACGGCTTGGTGCGTGGCATGGAAGTAGTAGATACCGGGGAAGCGATCCAAGTTCCCGTCGGAATCCCAACTCTCGGCCGGATTTTTAACGTCATCGGTCAACCCGTAGACAACCTCGGCCCGGTCAATACTTCCGAAAGTATGCCCATCCACCGCAACCCGCCGGCTTTCACCGAACTGGAAACCAAGCCTTCGGTGTTTGAAACTGGGATCAAGGTGATTGACCTGCTCGCGCCCTACCGTCGCGGTGGCAAAATCGGTTTGTTCGGCGGCGCAGGCGTCGGCAAAACCGTGATTATGATGGAACTCGTGAACAACATCGCCAAGGCTCACGGTGGCGTGTCCGTGTTCGGTGGTGTGGGCGAGCGCACCCGCGAAGGTAATGACCTCTACAAAGAAATGATCGAGTCGGGGGTTATTGACGAAGAAGACCGCAGCAAGTCAAAAATTGCTCTGGTTTACGGTCAAATGAACGAGCCGCCTGGTGCTCGGATGCGCGTGGGCCTGTCGGCTCTGGCGATGGCCGAATACTTCCGTGATGTCAGCAAGCAAGACGTGCTGCTGTTCATTGACAATATCTTCCGGTTTGTGCAAGCGGGTTCTGAGGTATCGGCTCTGTTGGGTCGGATGCCTTCGGCTGTGGGATATCAGCCGACTCTCGGTACAGACATGGGCGACTTGCAAGAACGGATTACTTCGACTACCGAAGGTTCGATTACTTCGGTTCAAGCTGTGTACGTACCTGCGGATGACTTGACTGACCCCGCACCGGCTACGACTTTTGCTCACTTGGACGCTACAACTGTGTTGTCTCGCGGTTTGGCTGCGAAGGGGATTTATCCTGCGGTTGACCCGCTGGATTCTACGTCTACGATGTTGCAAGTTAGCGTTGTCGGCGAAGAGCACTATGGTGTTGCTCGTCAGGTGCAGTCTACTCTGCAACGCTATAAGGAATTGCAAGACATTATTGCAATTTTGGGCTTGGATGAGCTCTCAGAAGATGACCGCTTGACCGTTTCTCGCGCTCGCAAAATTGAACGGTTCTTGTCTCAACCGTTCTTTGTGGCTGAAGTGTTCACCGGTTCCCCCGGCAAGTACGTCAAGCTGGCAGACACCATTAAGGGCTTCCAGATGATTTTGGCTGGCGAACTTGACGAATTACCTGAACAAGCTTTCTATTTGGTGGGCGATATCAACGAGGCGATCGCCAAAGCTGAAAAAATGAAAGCTGACGCCAAGTAATTTTAGTCATGAGTCAGTAGTCAGTAGTCAGTCGTTATTAGTTATTAGTTATTAGTTATTTGTTATTGGTAACAACTGACAACTGATAACTGGCAACTGACAACTGACAACTGACAACTGACAACTGACAACTGACAACCGACAACTGACAATTTATGACATTAACTGTGCGCGTAGTGGCCCCAGACAAAACTGTTTGGGATTCTAATGCTGAAGAAGTAATTCTGCCGAGCACCACAGGCCAACTGGGTATCTTGAGCGGTCACGCTCCTATGTTGACAGCTTTGGATACCGGAGTGATGCGCGTCCGTCCCGGCAAGGAATGGGTGTCTATTGCTCTGATGGGCGGCTTTGCAGAAATCCAAGAAAACAAAGTTACTATTCTTGTCAACGGCGCTGAAAAAGGCGAAACCATTGATAAAGAAGCTGCTCGTACTGCTTACACCGAAGCAGAAGCTCGTTTGGAAAAGGCTACTAGCGGCACTTTGCAAGAGCAAATTCAAGCTAAGCAAGCAATCAAGCGCGCGAGAGCTCGTTTCCAAGCTGCCGGCGGCACGCTCTAGCTCTCAGGGTAAGGACATAGTGCTTTTGTAGTAGGGACACAACATTGTTGTGTCCCTACTGTTTTTCTCACGTTGTGTCCCTAATGTTTTGCTAAACTCCCGCCTCGGACAATAGAGATTGCATTGTTTCCCAAGATAACCCCTGCTGAAGATAGCGGGGGTTATTTGGATTGTAGGGGCTCTCCACGCGATCGACACTGACAATTTGGGCTTCCTCCGGCAAAACAGGAACATCTGGATCGAAAGCGGTCGATCGTGTCAAAGAGCTAGAAAAGCCTTTAAAAATAGCAATTTCATCGAATTCGCCGTCAATTTCGGCCTTTACGATTAAAACTTCGTGCGATCGTTTTACCGTGTATTGTTCCAAGCGACGAGCAATAGAGTCAGCCATAGCAAATCTCACTTTCCTGAAATCTGCTATAATATAGCTTAGTTTTGTGCCTAACTTCAGGGACATCCAGCTAAATTTTTATTGTTAAGTATACCTTTTTTTACAGCAGGAAGTAAGCAGACATCATATAAATTTTGTAAAAAACCTCGGAAAAACTTTCCTGCTGCCAAACCTACTTGTCGGATATTTTATGAACCACAAGAAGACTAGGTTGCAAGTATCATTTCTTAGTCAAAATTGTATTAAACGGCCTTTAGCTTGGGAGATACGCTGCTATTTATTCTAGTTTTTTGCTTGAGAGCAGGTCTGGTAAGTTGCCACTCAAAGCTAATAAATAACTGTTTACTGGGCGGGAATTCTAGTTAGTGACTCAATTCTATAGCGTTTGGGCGAGCGAGAAAAATATATGTGCCGATTTGTCGATAGAGTCACAGTAAAAGGCAAAAAATCAGCCGTGTCGGTGTTTGAAATTTATGCTGCAGAAACAGAACAAAGCATTGAACTAAAACAGGAAACTGCTGCTAAGTTTCAAAAAGGTCAGGAGATTTATTTCGAGCAAAATTTTACTGAAGCGCAAAAATTATTCAGTAAGATTTGCGGAAGAAATCCTCAAGATAGGTTAGCAGCAATTTACTGCCAGCGCTCTCTAAAGAATGGAATGTATGGAGTGCCTGAAGGATGGTCGGGGATAGAAGCTTTGGATGAAAAGTAGTGATACAGATATATTGTATGTGAACATCGGTAGGGATAGGGCAATGCCTTGTCCGGCGGGGGGAGTAGGACACGGAAATGCCGTGTCCGTATGGTTCGCTTTGACTTTTAATAATTTGCTATAACAATACTTCGGACAGTTTTTTAACGGCCCTGTAAGCCGATCGCGAGAAAGCCCTGCCATTTTTAACGCATTTTAGGAAACTTAGGGCGCTTACTTAAACCTTGAAATAATAGTCCACCATATAGCCAGTCTGGGTTTCGGACACTCGATTAGATATAAAACTGTCCGAAGTATTGCTATAAGATTAAGGATTGTAGAAACTAGATCAGGTCTTCCTTGCGTAAGTTGTGTTTAAGTACAAAATGGTTTATAATCTTTACCAGCGCTCAGCCTTCGCTCCAAGTATTAACTGGGTTTTCCAACCTAAATTAATGTTATGTCCACTCTTTCTCTCAAGCACTTAGTGGCAAAACTTTCAAGAAAAGCAACGCTGCAAACTGTACTCATAGTTCCGTTTGTCTTGCAAGTATTTTCAGCGGTGGGTATTGTAGGATACTTATCATTTAGGAACTCTCAAAGAGCAGTGAATGACCTTGCTGATCAGTTGATGAGCGAGGTGAGCAATCGCATTGAGCAAAATTTGAGAACTTATCTGCAAACTCCGCACCAAATCAATCAAAGCAAGCTGGATGCGGTGAAACTGGGTTTTGTGAACATGAAAGACTTGTCAGCTTGGGAAAAGTATTTGTGGCGACAAGTGCAATTATATCCTTATATCAATTTTACATCGATCGCTAATCAAGATGGAGAATATCGCACTGGCGAAAAGATGTCTAACGGCACTTTATTGATTAACGCATCGGGTCAATCTAGAGGTTTTGATTTTTATTCTTACAATACTAATGATAGGGGCGATCGCACGACAGTAGCAGCCTACGTCAAAAACTTCGACATCCGACAGCACCCTTCCTACACCTATGCAGCTCTAGAAGCCAAACCCACTTGGAGTTCAGTTTATGTATCCTTACTAGAACCCACATTGATTCTCAGCGCGCTGCAACCAGTTTACAACAGCCAGAAACAGCTAGAAGGAGTATTAATTGCTGCTTTGCGTCTCGACAGTATCGGTCAATTTTTAAACAGCCTCAAAATAGGTCAATCTGGTCAAACTTTTATTATCGAAAGAAACGGCACGCTGCTGGCAACTTCCACACCGGAAAAACCTTTCCGCACCCAAAACGGTCAAAAAGAACTGTTTAAAGTTACAGAAAGCAGCGATGCAGTAACGCAAACTACAGCTAAATATTTAGAAAGTCACTTTCAAAACTTCTACCAAATTACCAAATTGCAGCAAATCCATTTTGAGATAAACGGGAAACAGCAATTTTTAAAAGTTCTACCCTTCCAAGACGGCAAGGGTTTAGATTTACTAATTGTCGTCGTCGTTCCCGAAGCCGACTTTATGGAACAAATTCATGCGGGCAACCGAACTACAGTTTTGCTATGCTTGGCAGCTTTGGGCATGGCAACTGTGTTAGGACTTCTCACTTCTGGCTGGATTATCAAACCTCTTATAAAATTAAAAAATGCAGCAATAGCTTTATCTGAAGGACAATTTGACCAAACTGTAAAGCTCGATCGCTCCGACGAGTTGGGCGTACTTGCCGCTGCCTTTAACAGCATGGCAGCACAACTGCAAGCATCTTTTACTGCCTTAGAAACTAAAAATATCGAATTGCAGCGACTAGACAAACTGAAAGACGAATTCTTAGCCAATACTTCCCACGAACTCCGCACTCCCCTCAACGGCATTATTGGGATTGCAGAATCTTTAATAGACGGTGCTACCGGACAACTGTCAGACTCAACAAATTTTAACTTAGCCTTGATTACATCCTCTGGCAAAAGATTGTCTTCTTTAATTAACGATATTCTGGACTTTTCTCAGCTCAAACACAAAAAGATAGAACTACAAATTAAGTCCGTCGGTCTTCGAGAAATAGTCTCTGTTATTCTCACTTTGTCTCAGCCATTAGTAGGCAAAAAAAACTTGCAGTTGATTAACTCAGTCGCTCCTGAATTGCCGCAAATAGCAGCCGATGAGAATCGCTTGCAGCAAATACTTTACAACTTAATCGGCAATGCCATTAAATTTACCGAAAGCGGCACAGTTGAAATTTCAGCAGAATTGGTAACGGGCAATGCACAATCACCGCATAATTCCCAATTAGCCATTACTGTATCCGACACCGGTATTGGCATCCCCGAAGATAAATTAGAGCGAATTTTTGAATCCTTTGAACAAGCTGACGGTTCCACTGCTAGAGAATATGGCGGCACGGGTTTAGGGTTAACTGTTGCCAAGCAATTAGTGGAATTGCACGGAGGGCAAATTCGAGTATCTTCAAAGGTAGGCGTCGGTTCCCAATTCATCTTTACTTTGCCCGTATCTGAGAATCAGCCGGAATTTAGCAGTAGACAGCCGCTTTTAACCGAGGAATCTCGAATTTTAATCACTCGTGAATTCGCCCCCGAATCATCTATAATAAATTCTCAGGTCTTAGCCAATAGCGAGTTCCTAGAAAGTGAAAAATTAAAAATTTTGGTAGTGGATGATGAGCCGATTAATATTCATGTCATCATCAACAGTCTTTCTCTAGAAAACTACGAAATTACTCAAGCGAGCAACGGCTTAGAAGCTTTAAATTTAATTAAATCAGGATTTAAGCCAGACTTGATTTTACTCGACGTAATGATGCCGCAGATGACTGGTTATGAAGTGTGTCGAGAAGTCCGCAAAAAATACTCGCCTTTAGAAATGCCGATTCTGATGCTGACGGCAAAAAATCAAACTAGCGACTTGGTAGAAGCTTTTAACTTAGAAGCAAATGATTATGTAACTAAACCTTTTATCAAAAAGGAATTGTTGGCGAGAATTAACACGCAAATTCGCCTTGCCAAACTGAATGCAGCCTACGGCAGGTTTGTACCGCACGATTTTCTAAACTTGCTGGAAAAGCCGAGTATTATTGAAGTAAAATTAGGCGAAAATCAGGAAAGAAACATGACCGTGCTGTTTGCTGATATTCGCTCATTTACGGCGCTTTCCGAAAATATGACACCGCCTGAAAATTTTGCATTTATTAACACTTACTTAGGAAGGGTTAGCCCTGCAATCAGGAAAAATAACGGGTTTATTGACAAGTACATTGGTGATGCAGTTATGGCACTGTTTCCTACATCTCCTGATGATGGTGTACGAGCAGCAATTGATATGCAAAAAGAAGTGAATATCTACAACCAGCAGCGAGAAAAAAATGGTTTGTGTCCGATCGCGATCGGCGTCGGTTTACACGCGGGCAATTTGATGTTGGGTACAATTGGCGAGCGAGAACGGATGGAAAGTACGGTGATTGCTGATGCGGTGAATCTCGCCTCTCGTTTGGAAGGATTGACTAAGGTTTACGGCGCGGGCATTCTAGTTAGCGGTGCAATTATCGATCGCCTAGACGATCCAGAAAAATATAAGTACAGATTTGTCGATCGAGTAATGGTGAAAGGAAAGACAAATGCTGTGTCGGTTTTTGAAATTTACGAGACAGAAACAGAGGAAAGCATTGTACTTAAGCAGCAAACTGCGGAGATTTTTCAAGAAGCTCTCAATTTTTACTACGAGCAAAAATTTGTTGCCGCCCAAAAAGTATTTCAAAACATTTTACAAATAAATCCGGACGATCGGGTAGCAATGCTGTATTTCAAACGAGCTCGCAAGTATCGAATGTACGGAGCCCCGGAGGGGTGGTGCGGAGTGGAAACTTCGACGGAGAAATAGGGCGCGCACTGCCCGCCCTAATCTCTTTAAAAGATGCTTGCACCAACTTTAAAATATAGTTGTACAAACTCCTAATTTATTCCAAGTTTTTGGGCCTACAATGCCATCCGCAACTATTTTTTGTTGCTTTTGAAAATTGATGACTGCTTGTTCGGTTTTCGGGCCAAATCCTCCATCAGTATTTACAGAAAATCCGCTGGTGTGCAAGAGCCGCTGGAGGTAGCGAACGTCCTCATTTTGCGTGACGCCATCGTTGCGTTTGAGTAGGGGAAAATAACGGCAGGGAGGTAATTCCATGTGGTGAATTGCGTTTGTGGTTTGCATAGTTTGAGTCTCCATTGGTTGTTTGCAAGTTGTTTAAAAGCAGGGCAGCGGGGAAAAGATGTTAATTAATAGTCCTGAAGGCACTTTTGACTGGCATAAACGAGGTTTCGGCTTCGCTCAAGCACCAGATTTTTTAGCGTTTCTGGGGGCATAAAGGAAGTATTGCTGTGAAAAAACCCAGTTTCTTGCTACCCGTGCGCCTAGGATTAGTTAACTTGGATTTAACATCCGGGTTCACCTGTATAACAAGCGCCTAATAGACTCCAAGTTTGAGGGCCGACAATGCCATCAACAGCAATCTTATTTTCCTTTTGAAATTTGATGACTGCTTGTTCGGTTTTTGGGCCGAAGAATCCATCAGTTGCGACGGGATATCCGTTTTTAACTAAGGATTGTTGGAGGTAGCGCACGTTTTGATTGGCAGTGGTGCTATTATTTCGTTTCAGTGTGGGCAGTGAAGAGCAAAGAGGCAATTGAGCGTAAATTGAATTTGTGGTTTGCATGGTTTGATTGGGGATTAGTGGTTTGCAAGCCGTTTGAACTTGCTATTCCCCAGTTGTAGCTGTGGGGGGAAGTGCTTTAACAGTCGCTTTTTATAGTGACGCTTATCTGGGGTAGCTCAGATGAGTGACAGCCCGCTATCCAATCCGTCTTGTACAAAGTAATTGTCAAAGGCAAACAGCAGCAAATTTCCATTTTTTATCAACTTTTAGCATCTTTGGCACCAGTCCCACACCATAAGTAAGTCGCCGCCAAAAAACGCCCCTATGTAAACGAGGGCAAAGTCTCCAAAGGCTCTCTACTGGCTGACTTAAACCTGTTTACATAGTGTTACATTATGCGGTTTAATCCCGTATACCCACTTACCTGTACGGCTGTTGGTGTCGGGATGGATAGGCAGATTGACGTAGAGAAAGCGAGGCAATCAATCCTGTGACGGTGTAATCGCTGCACTCTTATACA
The DNA here is from genome assembly GCF_036701145.1 of Microcoleus sp. Pol17C6. Classification (NCBI taxonomy): domain Bacteria; kingdom Bacillati; phylum Cyanobacteriota; class Cyanophyceae; order Oscillatoriales; family Microcoleaceae; genus Microcoleus; species Microcoleus sp. Pol17C6. Next base: position 20,545 of record NZ_JAUBQH010000053.1, on the reverse strand, counting down.
AGCTGAGTAATAGTTTTTTATATAGAGGAGGCAAAAATACTGTATTTAAAGCTAGTTAACCATGTGAGCGAAAAGGGCGATCGGGAAAATCTCTCTGGGGTTGCGACTTTAACTGAGAAGTGATATCATAGTATCGGTAAATAGTAGATTTCCGGCTGTCAAACAACTTGAGAATTGAATCAATGACAATTTCTGTAACTATAGGGTTAAAGTCGGAAATAAAGTCGTCGGCGTTTAGATTTTCTCCAAAAAATTCCTTAGCTCGATCGCACTGATAGCGCATTTCGTCAAAGCCAACAATTTTTACCACAAACGTTGTCAGGGGCGAACTCTCCAAATCGGTATTAGAAGTGCTTTTAGCCCGCCCATTTTCTAATAAATTCAATACTTCCGCTTCTAAACCAATTTTAGGTTGGTAAGGTTTCTCTATTTCTGGAAAAAAGCTTTCCAGGCGCACGCAGTTAGGAGCTTGATCGGGAATTCCTCCCATCATCATCGCCAGAGAAACCTCAATCCCCAAATCCGAAGAAAGAGCTTCTAGTAGGGCTAGGGCAGACAGTTTGCACCCCAAATAAAGCTTCGCAATTTCGAGATTGTACTTAGCGGTAGTTTCCCACCGCTGATAGGTGCGATCGTCTGGATATCCCTCAAACTGTCGGAAAATTATTTCGGGCTTGAGATAATTCAGAAAACCTTCCATCTTGAGCAAAGCAACTCGGTAGTCGCGAACCGTGTAAAAACCGCAGCAGATGAGATTGTGATTGGTTTCCGGCAGTAAATTCCAAGTATTTGCCAAAAAATGGGCTGAACTATGGTGAGCAAAACTCATCACATCCCGGTTAGAGATTCGCACAGCTTTTTTGACAGTTTCCCGCATTTCCTCATCAGTCAAACTGAGGTGAAATCGGCTATTTATTGCTTGCAAGCGGTCATAAAGACGCTGGCTTACCGTTAATCCTGCATCGGCGGCGCGAAACGGAATTGTTGCTTCAATGCAGCCTGCAATTTGAAGCAATTGCTCGCGTTTGAGAAATGGTTCTAGAGCTTTTGCTGCTACGACAGCGCTGAGAAATTCGTTTTGTCCAGCGAAAGGATTGAGGACTTCGCCCGGTACAAAATTGAATACCAGCATTACCATCTCGAAGATAGCATCCGCTGGCAGTTCAGATTGATCTCGAATTTGTAGCTGTTTGTTAACCTCCTTTGCAACAGGAGTGATGTAGTAGCTGACGTTAAAGTTAATGCTGCGATCGACTTGCACGTAGACGGTATCGTGAAATAAAGCTGCCAAAACCTCGATCGCATCTTCCTTTCCCCCCACATCAAAAATATGTTCGGGAGTGTGAAAAAACCGCCAGGGCCCCATCATCGGCTGAACAATCAGTTCGGCAATCCGAGCGAGTTCACTTGGTTCGACTTTTGCTTCGAGGCGATCGAGCGCCCAAATCAGCCTTTCTAAGCACTGTAAGTATGCTTGTTTGCTATCCATCACAGTCTTTCCCAATAACATTGCTGTCAGTCGATTTTAGATTTTAGATTTTAGATTTTAGATTTACTCCACAGATCAATCTGGAAGCTTGAACCTTAGTCTAAAATTTTTATATCTCTACGACAGGAGTCGGCGGCTTGTATCCGTTTTTGGGCGGCGTCACGTCAGCTACTCTGCTGTTAGTTCGATTCTTTCGTATATGCGCCCGGTTTTTTTACTTGAAATTTTTGAGTGTTTTGTTGAATAATTTAGGGGCAATTTAGGAGGGAAATACTAACTTAAACTCAACTTAATTTCCGGTAGCTGACCTCCCCTGTTTTCCTAGTCTAATAAGCACAAAGTATGACAAGTAAATTACATAGATGACTAAACCTATCAGACCCAACAATCCCAAAAATTGAGGGGTTGCTGTAGGGTGAAACATTTGTTTATAGAGCCAAGGTGGGTCTAACCAAACGCGGCAAAAAGGTTCGTCAATTACCTCAATTTGAGATTTAAAAGCACAGCTTAAGAAGGGAAGTTGAGCTAGAGCGCCCAAACCGCTGTAAACAGTAATCGCCCACCGCCAAGCTGTAAAAGCCAGTTTCAGGGGCGACTGCGGTCGATCGGCAATTTCTTCGTTTAAATCCTCCCAAAACCACAGACTAGCAGGAATTAAGGCCCTCCCAATCACCGACGATACAAAGCTCACAGGCAGCGCAGCCATCATCAGGTAAAGTGTAATTGCCAGCAAACTCGCCACCCGCCAATAAATAATCGACAAACGGACGATCGCCTCAGCTTTTGCCACAACAGCCCAAATCAGCACTACCAGCGGGATCGAAATTGTTAATAACACAGACAACCGGTAATCCATCCAGACTAGCGGTTGAAACCAAGGCCCGGTGGCTGCCAATAAAAGACTCAACATCTTTGGGAAAATATACTCACTTATTTGTCACAAATTTTACTACAAAAATGCTAAAAAATCAGCAATCAGAACACGGTCTTAATGTTTTAGTTACTGCTACCTTTTCTAAGGTACTTGGCGCGCTTTGAAGGGTACTTGAGACACGATAGACGGCAATACGCTTGAGTTAAAACTTGTTTATTCGTGAGATATCTCCTTCCCATCCTCGCCCCCCAAGGGGGACGCAACAGCAAATTCTTGTCCCCCTTGGGGGGCGAGGGGGAAGCTGGCGGATTTGAAGCGTATTGGGATAGAGGGCAAATCTCACCATTATTTCAAGGCTCAACCCCTCAAATAAAATTATCCCGCGCCAAAAGTTAGATTTCGGCGCGGGAGGCAAGGCTTAGAGCTAAATGGCTCGTTTATTCCTCGTAGATGCGGCACTCAGCAGCGTCAGGATTGTCGTCGCAAAATTTTTCAAAAGAATTCTTAGGTTTGACTTGCTTTTGGTGGGAAGCTTCTGCTTGCAGTTCTTCAACTGCGTCCCACGCCGCCGCGCATTCCCCGGAAGTGGCGCCCTTGAGGTCACAGACGGTACGAGCGCTTTCTAGTTCTTCTTCAATTTTTTCTTGGATGTTGCCTGCGGGTGTTGTTGTCATAAAACTTGTTGGTAGGAAAGTGTAGGAGAATATGGTTGTCCCCGACCTATTTCTAGGTAATGTTAGCACGCGCCTTTGTTTAGTGAGCTTGTTCGGCTAACGGCACGTCCTTAACCCAAATAAAGATGTTTAACCGTTAACGACAGAGCAAGGGACTAGCTAAGCAGCCACTTGGTGTCATAACTCAAAAAACCTAGACTTCTAAAGTCTTAGGCGGGTCAACTGTGGTTTAAGTCTTAGGCTCGAAGCGAGCGTGTCTTTAGACCTGGGTCGTTGACCTTATTAAGTAAGAAAGGTTTTCTTTTTGGATGTTAGTTTGGGTTGGATTTGCTGTTTCGGTCTGGCGACCCCAGCTAATAATAGCTTGAGATGCGCTGCTGTTGCAGCAGCCCAGAGACAAACCATCCATAAGTGCGATCGCAGCAGCCGTCTCTACTTCCTGCTTTACTCTACCCCGTCGGCGGGGGAAGAGTCCACAGGCATCAATGTAGGTCGAGCTGACCTTACTTTTGATGAAAACATTACACGAGGTTGGTGTGTCAAACTGTATTGAGCTTTATCTTTTAAGATTTAGCTGAATACGGCATTTAACACTAAACAGATTAATGGGACACTCATGTTAACTTATGTTAACACAAGAACGGCAATCGATGGGGAATCGATCGCCCAACAATAGCGTCCCCCCAGTGGCCAGTTCCAGTTAGCCTAATGTATAGAGATAGTTTTATAGAGAAGTTTGCCTTATGTACACCCAAAATCAAATGCAATGGGTCAGCGCTTTATCAACCCGTCCCTCTTTGGAATCCGCCCTCAAAGAAGTTATAGAACAAGCAGATCGCGACCTAGAAGGCCCGGCTGATTTAGCGCTGATATTTATCTCGTCTGCCTTTGCCAGCGAGTATTCTCGGCTGATGCCTTTACTCCGAGAACTGCTGCCAGTACCCGCGATCCTGGGCTGCGGTGGGGGAGGAGTCATCGGTACGAACCGGGGCGGCCTCACCGAAGAAGTCGAGGGAGCTCCGGCAGTCAGCCTCAGTCTGGCCCGTTTGCCGGGAGTGAATGTCAGAACTTTTCACGTCGGTGCAGAAGAACTGCCCGACTTAGACAGTCCTCCGGATACTTGGGTGGATCTCTTGGGCGTGCCGGCTCAGGAAGAACCGCAGTTCATCATCTTGGCAGACCCCTTTTCCGCAAAAATTAACGATTTGCTGCAAGGGCTAGATTATGCCTATCCAGGTGCGGCGAAGGTAGGGGGGCTCGCCGGCGGGGACGGTGCGGGCCGAGGCGCGGCGCTGTTTTGCGACTATCAGCTTTACCGAGAAGGGACGGTTGGGGTAGCTTTGAGCGGCAATATAGTTTTGGAAACGATCGTAGCTCAAGGCTGCAGGCCGATCGGGCACCCTTATCGGGTGACGGAAGGAGAGCGGAATATTTTGCTGAAGCTGGAAGAACAAACCGACGATACGGGCAGCGCGGGCATCGAGCGATCGCCCTTAGAGGCTTTGCGAGAGTTAGTTCAAACTTTGAGCGAAGAAGACCGAGAATTAGCCCAGCACTCGTTATTTGTAGGCTTAGTCAGCGATGAATTCAAGCTGACATTAGAGCCGGGAGATTTTTTAATCCGCAATCTGTTGGGAGTAGATCCGAAAGTGGGAGCAATTGCGATCGGCGATCGAGTCCGTCCCGGACAGCGCATCCAATTTCATCTGCGGGACGCGCGCACCTCCGCAGAAGACCTAGAAATGCTGCTTGATCGCTATCAGCGGGCCGCCGAGTATAGTGGTACATCCAGCGCCGGCGCCTTGATGTTCTCTTGTTTGGGGCGCGGTGAAGGGCTTTATGGCGAATCGAACTTTGACTCCCGACTGTTCGGCCGATACCTCAAAAACATTCCCTTGAGCGGCTTTTTTTGCAACGGCGAAATCGGCCCCGTCGGCGGTAGCACATTTCTGCACGGCTACACCTCCGTATTCGGGATTTGCCGCCAAAATTCATAATTTGTGAACTGTTGACTGTTGACTGATGACTGATGACGGTTAACTGTTGACTAAAATCTAAAATCTAAAATCTAAAATCTAAAATTGATCGACTGATGACCAATAACTAAAAGCGGCAGTCGCCTGCCGCTTTTAGCTGTAACTAGATGTCTGGAAACCTTAGAAACTAAAGGTAGTACGGAGGAGTCCGACCCAGATATCGTCGTTTCTGTCGTTGTGTTCGGGATTCAGAATCACATAGACGCCCGGTGTCACCGAAATAAAGTCATTGACTTGGAAGCGATAGAAACCCTCTAAGTGATAAGAGGTGTCGCGGTTTCTGGCGACATCACTCTCGGTAACTTTTGGCGGTACACCGAAGACGAAGCCGAGGACGTTGCCTTGTCTGGCAAAATCTCCCAGGGCCACAGTGATAGCACCATTCTGGATGGTAGCGTCATTGTTGCCGCCCCGCAGTTGTTCAGCCTTGGTGTAACCGTACCAACCGCCAATCTGAAAGCGACTGCTGGGTTTGAAGTTAACTTGCACGCCAAAGTTATCTGATGCGGTGGGTGATTGATCGAAGGGCCGGTTAGCCAAGGCACTGCCGACGCCGCCCATGATGTTAACATCACCTGCCCGATTGTATTTCCGGGTGTAAGTCAAGCCCAAGTCAAACGGTCTGCTAAAAAAGCCGATCTGACCCAGAGCGCTGAAAGAACCGTCGAAAACGCCCCTACCGTCTGCTGGGTTGGGAGCATCGCTGTCACCGGCAAGATAGCCTGCGGTAGCTCGCAGGCTGCCCAAGTTGAAACTCACACTTGCGCCAGCTCCCTGCGGCCCGCGGAATACAGCCGGGTTGCGAACTCCAAATCTGGAAAGTGAACCGTTACTCGTAGAGTTACCAAAGGTAGAAGCTTGGTCTGCAATTTCATCTAGGTCAAGTCCTTTAGGACCGACAAAGACTGTAGCTTTACCCATCGGGAACCGATAGTACAACTCGTCTAGTGTGAAATTGCTGTTCTCAGCTCCATCAAAAGCTAGGCGAGCCATGTTAGTACCCGTAGCTGTTGCTGCTGAGTAGTTGGCGACGTTGAGGGCTTGCAAGCGGGTTCTGAGCAAGTCTCGACCGGTGAAGCTGGTATTGAAGTTCAACCGCACCCGGTAGCCGAAGTTGGTGACTGTTCTATCGTCCTCAAGGCGGATACCATCTCCCACGAAGGTGTCGCTGACAGCAAAAATGGCTTCTCCAGCCAATTTGGTGGTGGTGGAGAACTGGTTGGCTTCGAGTTCTGCGGTGCGAGCTTCTAGGCCGTCTACTCGTCCGCGCAGGGTAGCGAGTTCGGCTGCAAATTCTTCTTGCAGGCGTTGCAGGATAGCTAAGTCGTCTCGGGTAACTAAGTTACCTGTTGACCCAATGAGTTGGGTTATCTGGTCTAAGCAAGCGTTGACGCCGGCTGCAAATTCGTAGCGAGTCAGGGCGCGGTTGCCGCGGTAGGTGCCGTCGGGATAACCTACGATACAACTGTAGCGTTCGACTAGGGATTGCAGGGCTTGGAATGCCCAATCTGTCGGGCGCACGTCGGAGAGCTGAGTGACTGATGTCACCTGGGACATGGTTCCCGACGGTTGGGCCGGCAGCGCTTGGGGAGCAACAGGGACGATGGGGCCCCCCATTCCGGCGGCTGGTGTCTGAGCAATTTCTACCTTAGTGGCTGGGTTGCTGGCGACTGCTGGCACTTCAATTTTCCCAGAGGCGTCTGTCTGGCTGATTTGCTCTGCCAAGTCTGATGCTTGGGGCGAGGATTCGGCTGTGCCTGCTGCTGCTAGAGGTTCAGTCGGTGCTGCGGCGCTGACCGGAGCGATTGGGGCTGCTAACTCGATGTCGCTCCCTGTTGTTTGCAGTGTTGTTGGCAGTGCTGCTGCGCTGGTTTCGGGTTCGATTGAGGCGAGTTTTTCAGCGTCTGCTTCGTTAACGACCGGGGTTTGGGCCGCTTCGACGCTGCTGTTTAAAGCCAGGTTTTCTGGGGCAGCAGGGGCTGCTGCAACTGGTTCTGCAACTATTTCTCCAACTATTTCTGCAATTTTTGACTCAGATGACTGAGCTGTAGCTAGCTGGTTGGCTTCAGCGGTTGCGGTCACTTCTGCGGCGATCGCAGTGGCACTCATGACTGATGATAGCCCCAGAATTGCCGGGGATACTAGCAGTAAATTCCAAAAAGTTCTGTTCATTTTCCTCACACCTTCACACTCTATTCAACTCGACGAGCAGCAATTCCCAACTGCTAATTTTTGTGGTTGCTTGCCTGTTGACAATAACTGCCAAAATAGAACCTATCCATAACTGTTGATTCACAGTAGGCGTCTCTACTTCTGCTTGAACGTAGGGGCCCAGCCCTTATACCGCCCCGGCATCAATTCAGGTCAAGCCCACATTACATTACAGTTGATTATACCATCACGTGCTAATTTCATCTGTCGATCGCCAGATTTGCTTAAGTTGCTCTGTAGGCGATCGACAACTGGTTCTACAGGTTCGACCACAATCTGCCTCTAACTGACAACTGCCCAGAGTCCTCGGTTATGCCAGACTTAACAGACAGTTATAGGTAGGATTGTGGCTGCTTGTCGCATCCCTTATACAGCTTTATATCCTATAATGTCAAGCTTTTTAACCTCACTTTAAACCTCGCGACCCGGCAGGGGCTATTTTCCCGCCATGAGTGGGGAACTGAGACCTAAAGGCTGGTAGATTTACCCGCTCCAAACCAAAGTTCAGGCTTGACCAATTTTGGTTTTTTGATGCCCGCTGCCGTCGGGACTTGCCAGGGCGATCGCCCTTTTTGAGACGGGCCGTCGGCGGATTTAATTTCCCGTTATTTTAACACAATTTTTTTGCGGTCTGGCAGCCGCAGCCGACTGAATCTCTGTTAGCTGAAATTATAGTTTTGTGGCCTCCCTGTCTTGCGTTTGACAACCAGTTATTTTTTTGGCACAGCCTCGGGATCTCAAAGCACATTTTCTCTGTAATTTATGCCACTGCCAAAGTATCCATTGATTCTCCGGGCATCCTGGACGCATCAGCAGGGTTTGAGGAACGCAAATAGTTGCTTTTAGGCGATCGCTCGAAGTTAAAAAACCGAGTTTATGAGAGTAAGGACTGCATCCTAGACGGTTTTAATTTGCTAAGAACACAAGTAAATGTCGGCAGTTATGGGAGGGCGATCGAACAACCTATAGATTGGGCAATGCACTCGCTCTTTCTATGGTATGTTAAATTGATGCGTACCATCTATATTTTTTTACACCATCTCTGACTGGGATGAAAACAAAACTGCGGCTGTTAGTAGTGGTATTATTGCTATTAGGATTTTTCTTTCGCTTCGTCAACATCGACACCAAGTTTTATTGGTACGATGAAGCATTTACTTCCCTGCGGATTTCTGGATACACGCAAACAGAAGTTCTTCATGAAATAAGCAGCGGTCAGTTAGTAGCAGCCAAAGATTTGATGAAATATCAGCGCCTGAATGCGACAAAAAATTTTGGCGATACTGTTAAAAGTTTGGCCATAGAAGAACCTCAACTGCCACCACTGTATTTTCTGGCAGTCAAGTGTTGGGCAAAACTATTCGGTGATTCTCCTGCGGCGATAAGAAGTTTCTCAGTTTGGATGAGTTTGTTAGCGTTTCCTTCCCTGTACTGGCTGTGCCGAGAATTGTTTGCATCGCCGGAAGTTGCGTGGATAGGCGTGGGATTGCTAGCAGTTTCTCCCTTGCACGTGCTTTACGCTCAAGAAGCACGTCCCTATAGTTTGTGGCCGGCGCTGATTTTGCTTTCTTGTGCGTCTCTGCTACGAGCAATGCGGCTGCCAACAAAGCTGAGTTGGGGCATTTACGCAGTAGCAAATATTCTGGGATTTTATACTCATTTATTTAGCTTATTAGTTGCGTTCGGACACGGAATTTATCTAGTAGCAACTCAAGGTTTTACGTTGAAGAAAAAGCTAGTGAGTTACTCGATCGCAATTGCCGTGTCGTTGCTAGCATTTCTGCCTTGGATGGTAATTTTACTGATAAATAAAAGCGCCGCATCCGGGGCGACAAGTTGGGCAAATCTAGAAAGTCAGAGGCTATCTTTAGTTAAGAATTGGGCCGGAAATATCGGTCGCGTTTTTTTTGATTTGGGGCTAAGTTCTAGTGCTATATCGATATATCTTATTGCTTTAATGGCAGCTACTTTAATTTTAGTGGCAATCGTAGGGTATGCAGTTTATTTTCTGTGTTCGGAGACGAGCAAACAGGTTTGGCTGTTTGTGGTGACGATGATGGCGGTGACAGCACTGGCACTCGTGCTGCCGGATGTTATATTGGGAGGAATCCGCTCGACTAAAGCTCGCTACCTATTTCCGACTTATTTGGGGATGCAAATCGCTGTTGCTTACCTGTTAGCGACTAAAATTACCGCGCTGGGCTTGCCAAGCTGGAAACGGCAAATGTGGAAAGTTTTGACAGTTGTACTGTTAACGGGCGGCTTGCTGTCGAATGCCGTTAGTTCTCAAGCCGAGACTTGGTGGACTAAGGAATGGGGCCGGGAAAATCCCGAAATTGCTCGCAGGATCGATCGTTCTCCAAAGCCGCTGCTTGTCAGTGATATCTCGGAAGTCAGCCTGGGAAATATACTGTCCATGAGTCATTTGTTAGAACCGAAAATGCGGCTGCAATTGGTGTTGCTTGACCCGGAAGCGCGGCGTCGAGCTCAGTTGTTTGACAGACCAACTATACCCAATATTCCTAGTGGTTTTAGCGATGTTTTTGTCTACGGGCGATCGCAGAAGTTTAGTGCTAAGCTGGCGAAAATGCAAAACTTGAAAATCGAGCTGCTTTCAGAACAAAAAAACGAAAAGCTGTGGGTAGGCAAGTTAGTAAAATAGTGAGGGTTTATGGAAGACTTTGGTATTATTATTGCCTGCTGCGACCAAGATTATCTGTTTGCTAAGGGTTGCTGTGCTAGCATTCGATATTTCCTGGGAGATGTGCCGATTTGTCTGTTGATAGACGGTACGTTTTCTGTGAGTGCTTTGGAAAAGTCCTATGGGGTGCGGGTGATCGATCGCACAACCGTGTCTGAAGAGGTTCTCAGGAAAAGAAGTTTTGGTTGGGGAAAAACTAAAATGATTGCTTTCTGGGAAAGTCCTTGGTCAAATTTTATGGTTTTGGATGCCGATACGATCGTCTGGGGCGATGTTCTCAAATTGGCTAATTTTCAAGAATTTGATTTTATTGTAGACCAACCTTGTCAGGAAAATTCCGATGCAGATGTTTCAAAATTTTTCTTTGACATTCCGGGCGTTGAAAAGCATTTCCCCAGTTTTAGCTGGTCGAAATATCGAGCAAATTATTTCTGCACTGGTACTTTTTTTGCAAAACGCGGCGTTTTTAGCTTGGAAGAATACGTAGAAATTTTAGATTTTACGGCGGCAAATCCGGGGATATTTAAGTACGGAGAAATGGGGTTTTTAAACTTTATGATTTTCCGGGCAGCGCAAGAAAATCGGCTGCGGGTGCAGAGTGTGGATATGCAGTTGTTGGTGCCGGATTTTGACCAGGATTGGGTGAAGAAGCGTTTTCCGATGGAGTCAAGCGGGCCTGGGGGCGATCACACTCAGGCGACGGTGATTCACTGGTGCGGGCCGAAGCCGACTTTATCTAGTGGGAAAGTTTACTCGGAACCGATGAATTTTTGTCGCCGCAAGTGTGAGGAGGATGTTTGGAACCGCACGGGTTTGGCTGCCGAGATGTCGCTGCAAGTTGAGGATTTACAGCGATCGATCTACGTGTATAAGAATAAGTTTAAGAAGAAGTTTCGGCAGTTGACTGGTAAGTAGATTAGGACTGGGGCGCGCGAGAAAGCAGAAATATTCCTCGATTTCTCGCCGCTACATCCAGAGTTTTCTAAGAGTCTTTTGTCAAGAGGCTTTTTTTACCGCAGATGTCAGCGGATTAACGCGGATGCACGCGGATTTTGGCTACCCATCCAGAGGTAAAGTTGGTCCGGCTGGGGGTAAAACTTGGCGGTGAACACTTACTTTATGACTTTCCCGCTGAGTTTGCATTTCGACGGCGATCGCCTCAAATTCGACTTCCATGCAGCCGTAGGGAATCTCTAACTCGATACTTGCTCGCACGCTTCCCAACCCGTTAGGTTTAAATTCGGTAATCCAGCGCGGCCCGTCGAGAATCAGATAGGTTTGTCGATCGTAAACCCAAACTTTTACATAAATCCGGGGCATTAATTCCGGGAGTTGCACTTGCACTTTTACAGGTCCGCCGGCGAGGATTTCGGCACGCGGCAATTCCAAAATAGGCATCGGTACTAACTCGTCTTCTGGCAAAACGTAGGGAGTTGGGGGAGTTACTTCGGCTGCGACAGTTGCGGTTTTTTGAGCAACTTGTTTCGGCTGCGGGGGCTCGTCAAAAACGACAAATTCTCTGGCTTCTGGGCTAGTCGATTTGGGATCGGAAATTGTTTCGCTCGTTTCGGGTTGCTGCTGGGTTGGGCTGCTTTCTTCCACAAGGGCAATTTCGTCGCTGCTATTGGCGGCGGCTGTTGGAGTTGGTGACAGGGTGGTTGCTTTGAGCCAGTCGGGGGATTCGCCGTTGCTGGCTAGGGAACTCAGTCGCGACCAAAATCGACTTTCGACTTTTAAGGTTTGAAATGCGTGTTTTGTGGGTGTTGGCTGAGTTTCTGGGGCTGTTGTTTCTAATTCGGGGCTGTTTTCGGGTTTTTGCTCTATCGCTCCGATTTCGGCTGTTTGATTGGGATTGGGGATGTCTGAGGCTTTGGTTTGTGGGTCGATCGACTCTGGGGCAGTTCGAGGCGAATTGGAGATTTCCGAGAGCAATTGCACTCGGCTGCTGTCGGGCAGTTTGTTACCGAATGCGGGCAATTCTAGACCGCCGGCACTTGGGGTGTGACGTGAAGCCAGTAGAGGGGGTAGGGCTTCCTTGGTTGGGGATTCGGCGGGGGAGGGAGGGTCTAAAGATTTTTGTACTAGCTTGAGGAAGGATTGATTTTTGGGGTTCCCAGGCTGTTTTGAGGCTGTTGGGGAGGGTTCGGCTTGATGCTTTTCTTCGATGAAATTGTCTTTAATTTCCTCTAGAAGGTGCTCTAAACGGGCTGTAATTGTGAATAGTTTGGTGGCTAGGGTGACGCTGCCGCTGCTGAGAATTGCTTCTCCTAAAATTAGGCGGCTTTTGCATTCGGTTGGGATGTAGGTGACGCAGGCAAAGATGCAGGGGGGAACTTGTTCTGGCATCGGCTGCTGGATTTCTGCGAGAATTTTTGAGGTTTGGGGGTCGCGCAGGTAAATTTGCAGTTGTGCGGAACCGATGAGTTGTTTGAGTTCTCTCGCTTCGGATTCGGGGAGGAGAGTTGCTGTTTTTCTGGTTTTTTGGGGGGGTTGGGGAATGTCTATTTTGCCGGAAATGATTAATGGGCGACCGAGTTGGGTGACGAAGGTTTCTCGATCTAGGACGAGTTCGAGTTTGACGTGCGGTTTAGGTTGGGGGGTTTGGGGAATTGGGAATTGGTAGATTTTGGTCTGCTGCGGTGCTGAAGCGGCTGCTGGGATTTGGGTTGGTGCGGGGCGATCGACCGGTGCTGCGATTTGTGGCGCTGCGCGATCGACCGGTGCTGCGATTTGTGGCGCTGCGCGATCGACTGGTGCTGCGATTTGTGGCGCTGCCGTGGAAGCAGCAGGTTCGATTTGGTCGAGCGGCGGTAGGGGTTCGGAGGTTTCCGATTCTGCGGGCAATACTTCCAACTGAACGCCGTACTGCCAAGGTTTTAGTGGTGTTGATTTGGGATCTGGCAAGCAGGAGAGTTCCCACAGTCCGGGTTTGAGCCTGGTGTAGGGAATGATCACGACTAATCCTTCGGGGTTGGTGCGGGCCGATCGGCTTTGGACTTTTCGCTGCGCCCCTTGGTCGAAGGAGGTATGGGTAACGCGAATTTCGATGTCGGTGTTGGGGTGCTGAATGCGAGCAACCACACGGTATTTACCTTCTAGAATTTCCACGTCGGAGGTTTCTAGGGGCAACCAGGCGCGATCGCCCTCTTTCTGTAGCAAAAATTCTAATTTTTTCATTGTTGTTTCCCCTTGAAGGCTCCCGCTTGATTCGTCACAGGTTGGTGGTGGTTTGTTGAGCGACAGCTACAGATATTAAATTACTTATGTTTTATAGCCTATCACCAGTTTCGGTCAAGAGGCCCACTTACCAAGGACTGCCGATAATGCTGAAAGCTGCCCAATAATACGGATGGGATAAATCTTTGCTGTCGAGTTTGGGGATGGACGGGGGCAAGGGAATGTCGCCTCGCGCACTTCGCAGTTGACCGCCTTCGATCGTCACTTTGCCTTCTATTGCGGCGATCTGTGCTTGCCGCATTGCTTCAGCTTTAATGATTGGAGGGTCGTTTGGCCTGCGGATTCTTAACCGCTGGTAAAACTCTGTCATCAGGGCGAGAGTCCCCGCATCGCTGACGTACCACAAGCTGGCGAGGGCTGATTTTGCTCCTGATTGCAGTGCTAAACCTGCAAATCCGAGTTCTGCTTCTTTGTCTCCCAAGGCGGTTCTACAGGCGCTTAATACTAATAGTTCGAGGGGCGGATTGTTCCATTTTAAATCTCTCATTTGATCGAGGCCCAGTTGGGTGTCCCAAAATTGAATGTAGGAGTTATTTGGGGTTCCGGGGCGGAATTCGGCGTGGGTTGCCAGGTGGATAATTCCGTATTTTTGTTGCAGTCGCTGGGATTGCAAGTTTACTATGGTGAAGTCTTGGTTGAGAAAGGATTGACCGGGCCACTGTCGGGCGATCGCGCCTAGCTCTAATGGAACTGCTGGCAGCGGTTCTTTGTTCGCCGTTTCTGCGAAATCTGATGCTCCCATTGCTAGAACTTGCACGTTTCTGAGGTCGGTGTAATTGCTGTCTGTGAGTTTGAAGGCGGGGATGCGGGCGAGGCTGTATTTTTGGATCAGAAATTGCTTTCCGTCGTGCATTGCTGCTAGGGGTACGGTTCGCAAACCTTCGCCGACGCAGAACAGCAAGGTTTCAATTTTTGCTGTTTGCAAATCTGTTTCTAGGGGTGCAATTATCCATTTGTAGAGTTGTTGGGCTGGTTCTAGATAGGTGGTGGTGTTGATTTTTACGGGGTTGGTGATTTCGCTGCCGAATTCTTTGACTACTGAGAGCAGTTTCTCTTGTTTGGCTTCGGGGACGCTGCGGAGAATGGGGAGGCGATCGGGCAATATTAAGATTAATTCTAGTTGGTCGGTGCGGGGGATAGCGTAAATTAAAGCAGGTTTTTTCTTTGTTTGAACTGCTAGGCGGGAGAGAGTTTTTGATATTGCTTCGGCGGTTTTAGCACGGGTCTCAAAGTCTTGTTCAAAGTATTTTTGATAGTCGTCTTCCCAGTTTTCTTCGATTCTGGTTACGGCTTCGGTGAGGTTGCCCTGATCGAGTAAATTTCTCATTTCTTGCCCGTTAAGCCCGCCCTGGCCTGTGTTTTGGGCAATTGTAGCGAGGTTCGCGGTACTCCAGCAGAAAAATATTGCTATCAAACAGTAAAAAATAGCTTTTTTAATTTTTTTCTGAGTCGTGTGTTTTTGGCGTTGCTGCTGGGATTGATAGTGCATGATTTTGGGGCGGTTAAGGGCGCCGTTGGCGGCAGCAGTTGGCAAAAGTTGGGAGGTGGGTGGGAATTTTGACTGTGCTGGCGATCGCGGCACGATTATAGCATTCAATACCAACCGCAAATCTCTGCCGTAGGGTGTGTACACCAGTACCAACAGAGTCCCCGCACCAAGAAATTCACCATTTATGTAAATTTTTGTAAATTATCCAGAAGTTTTGCATAAACAGGACTTACGCAAAAACCCGGTTTCTTCAAGTAAGTCCTGTTTTTTACATAGCAGCCAGGTACATTTAATCGGTATTACCTCTACGGGCGTGTTTGACTTTTGGTCGCACATCGGCAGTTCTCAGGTTGAATCGGGTTTTGTCTTGGTACTAAGTGAGGAATACCCTGCATCGATCGCGGATATATTGAGTTACCTCAGTAAATATATTCTCTCCATTTACTTATTTTAAAATAGTTAGGTTTCTTCGCGCCAACTTAGTTAAACTTCTACTCATCAATGGTTGGGCATCGGATATCTTTCGGGTTACTTCGTACAAGTCGCCGAAGCTGATTTTGACGTGATATGTTGCTTGCCAATCTCCTAATCTTTTAGGATAATTGCCGCTGGCTAAGAGTTGAGAAAGATAAATTAATGCGGGTTGTTCGATTTTTCTGCGTGCCAGGGGAAGAAGCGCGCGATCATTCTGGGGTTAAAAGCTCTAAAATTGATGGCACTTTTGCCCAGCCAATAAGTGTGACAGATATCACACACACTCCTAAGTTATAAATAAAAACACTTAATTATTTAGAAAATTTTACGCTATGCGGTCGATCGCTTTTTTATTCTTTTCTCCTAAATAACTAAAGCCTTCTTGCTTCCACTATACATTGTGTGCGATCGAACTTGCCACGGTGCGATCGCGATCCGATTGGGGGATGTGTCTTAGTATTTCTTCACATATCCTGATTTCGGTTTATGATATATGCCTTATGGCGTATTTGTGTTTAAAGCCCGTTACCGCGTACCGCTGATGAGTCAATCAACCAATTCACCGCTATCCCAACCAGTTTCTCGAAGAACCGCCCTCAAATTCCTCGGAGTCGGTGCCGCAGGCGGGCTGCTGGGCTACTCTCGATTTTCCAAGCCAGAGCCCACCGTTTTTGTGCAAGATTCTCTTGACTTGCCGCGAATGCTGAATAACCGCAAAACCGTTGCAGTTGTAGGGGCAGGCTTAGCCGGGCTCGCCTGTGCTTACGAACTCTCCCAGCGGGGTTTCGCCGTAACATTGCTCGACAAATCGCCCCAACTAGGCGGCAAAATTGCTAGTTGGCCGATACAAGTCGGGAACGAAACTTTTATGATGGAACACGGTTTCCACGGTTTTTTTCCGCAATACTACAACCTCAAAAGTGTGGTAGAAGAACTAGAAATTACCGATAATTTTGTATCTTTAGAATCCTACGCCGTTGTGTTTCGAGACGGAAAATACAAGCCCGAAGTTTTCCGTCCCAACCATTCAGCTTTTCCCTGGAATATAGTTGACTTGGGGATATCTTCTCCCAATCGGCTCAAGTGGGGAATCAATCTAACAAAACCCGCTCACTGGCAAGTGTTTCGAGAAATCGGCGGTTTTCAAACTCAAAAAAGTTTCGATCGCCTCGACAATATATCAGTTGCCGACTGGGTAAAAGGTGAATTTCCGCGCGGACTTTATGACTTGTATTTTCTGCCTTTTGCCAAGTCCAGCCTCAATGCTCCCGACGAATTGAGCGCGGGAGAATTAATGCAATTTTTCCATTTTTACTTTTTCGGAAATCCAGAGGGTTTGGCATTCAACGGTACGCGGCAAGATATGGGCACGAGTTTGGTGCAGCCTATTGCCAGAGCAATTGAAAGCAAAGGCGGCAAAATATTGACAGATGTCGCAGTTAGTGAAATTCGCTGGGAAAACGGCAAGATTGATTCTCTGAGTTACCAGTCTGGAGACGTGCAAAGTAAAATACCTTTTTGGGTGAAGCGAAACGCGCTGTTAACTGACAGCAACTCTACCGAATATTTCGGCGCTGGGGACAGCGTATTTGCCGCCGCACCGTCGGGAAAAGAGGCAATTTCTCTGAGCTGCACTCACCAAGGCTGCACAGTTCAGAAACAAAACGACGGTCAATTTCACTGTCCTTGTCACGGGGCAGTTTTTGATGCCGAAGGGCGAGTTGTGAGCGGCCCTGCTCAACGGGATTTGCCTCGATTTAAGGTAGTAGATGAAAAAGCAGATGAGGTACAGTTAGCAGCAGCGGTTAACCAATCGCAGCCGCAAAATTTGGCTGAAACATTGAAGGCTGATTACTATGTTTTGGCGGCAGATGTTCCGGGGATGCAGCATTTGTTTAGTTTAGCCAGCGGTGAGGTGAATCCGCAAGTCCTGAGTCGGATAGAGAGCTTGAAAATAGCCGATCCGTTTGCGGTGGGCCGTTTTTGGTTCGATCGCGAATTTCCCTGGGAACACAGCAATTTCAGTTCGCTTTCCGGCTACCAACTGACTGACAGCATTACGCTTTACCACCGAATTCAGGATCAGTTCATCGAGTGGAATCAGAAAACTGGCGGTAGTGTAGTGGAACTGCACGCTTATTGTTACAAGGAGAAAGAATTTCCGAACCAGGAAGTTTTACTGGCTACTTTTGAGCAAGAATTGTACGAAATTGTACCGGAATTAAAAGAGGCAAATATGCTGCACCGGGAATTGGTAAATCAAAAGAATTTTTCTGGATATCCGCCCGGTAGTTATGCCGAAAGACCAGAAACTTGCTGCGCTGTTCCCAATCTGTTGTTTGCGGGAGATTGGGTGAAAATGCCGTTTCCGTGCGGTTTAATGGAAAGGGCGGTTAGCAGCGGTTTGTTGGCAGCTAATGCTATTTTATATCAGGAGGGTTTGCAGAGGCGATCGCTCTTGACGGTGAATCCCGAAGGCGTGTTAAAAATCTAAAGTTTCCAGCGGGGCGGGCTTTATAAATCGTCAATTATCGGCTGGTATCCTCGGTGAAACCCGCCCCCTGTCATACCATTTTAGATTTTAGATTTTAGATTTTAGATTTGAAGAAATGGAAATCACTGATTCAATAAGGGTTTAGAGGTTTCCTAAAGTTGCGTTCTTTTTTTAAGATGAGTTACGGTTTGCGGGGGTGGTTTCGCTGAGGGGAAAAGGCAGAGCTTGCAAACCAAAAAAATATCTGCGTTGAGGGGGGTGGATATGCGGTTAAAATATTATTGAATGAGTATAAAGCAATAATAGATGCTAAATAATAAGCGCAAAATTCGCAATAAATCTGTAACCTTTGATGCTTTTGCAACAGAATACGATTTCGCTGCCACCTTGCAAAACCAGAACGATTTTTTTATTAACAACCTATCGGTCAGCAAAGGTGCAGCATTAGATATTGGCTGCGGTTCGGGAATTCTTGCTTTTGAATTAGCCCAGTATTACGATAATGTTGTCGCCGTCGATTTGTCCGCAAAAATGCTGGCAATCGCCAGTCAAAAACGCTCAGCTTCCAATATCGAATACATCCAAATGGATGCCAGTCAATTAGCGCTGGAGCGGAAATTTGATTTAATAGTTAGTGCTGCTACTTTTCACCACCTACCCAACCTCCCCGCCGCCCTCAATGCAATAAAAAAAATGTTAAATCCGCACGGAAAAATAGTTTTTTTAGATAATATTTCCGAAGTGGAAACACCTGCTACATTAGGCTACATATTAGGTGCAGCGAGAGATTTTAGGCCCGACTGTTCCATCTACGGATTTCGCAGTGCTTTAAGATTATTAAAATTTAGACTGTCGCCTGGGTGGTTGAAGCATTTAGCTAGCGATAGGTATTTGTCAGAACGGAAATTTAGAAAAATTTACAGTCGTTGCTTTCCGGGCTGTTATTTTGTAAAATTGGGTTGTTTTATGGGCGTAATTTGGGAACATTTGTAATGCAAAACAACGCGATAAAATCGGTATCTGCAAGGGGAGAAAAAACTCATATCCGCCAGTTGGGCATTAATCTCGAGCGCTGGTATGCGATCGCCCGCACCACCGAGGTGCAAACTCAGCCCGTCGCTGCGAAAATCTGGAATCGGGCGATCGTACTTTTCCGCGACAGTGCAGGTAAAATCAACGCTTTAGAAGATAGATGTCCGCACCGACAAGTTAAACTCAGCCACGGCCAAGTTAAAGGCGATTTAATCGAATGTGCTTACCACGGATGGCGGTTAAATGCAAGGGGAGAATGCGCCGAAGTCGATTATTTAGCAGAAAATCAAAAGCTACCTAACTGCCAAATTCGCTCCTACCCAGTCCAGGAAAAAAACGGTTTTATCTGGCTGTTTCCCGGCGACGAAACCCAAGCCGAAAAAATAGATTTATTGGATTTGCCAGAGTGGGAACATCTCAATTATATTGCCACAGTTTCAGTCATCGACTGTCAGGCACACTATTCATTTTTAATTGAAAACTTGATGGATATGTACCACGGACACTTGCACGATGATTGGCAAGCTTGGGCAAATCCGGTATTAGATACTTTAGAAGAAAACGAGCATCAAGTAACTGCTAGCTATCAGGCACAAAGTTATTACAAAATAGATAAAATTTGGTCAATTTCTCAGTTGTTTTTTAAATCTCTGCGCCGACTGCACCCGGAACCGCTAGAGGTGAGTTATGTTTACCCGCACTGGGTTTCAACTTTGGGGAGCGACTTTAAAATTTACTGCTTGGTTTGTCCCGTTAGCGAGACAGCAACTCGGGCTTATTTAATTCATTTTACCTCATTAAATGCGTTTTGGCGGCTGCACAAATTGCCTGTGTGGTTTCGCAGGTTTATTAAAGATAGTTGTTTCGGCGCGGCTCAAAAGTTATTAGATGGTTTGGTGCGGCAGGATGTGTTAATGATTGAGGAAGAACAGCAGGCTTTTTTGCAGAATTCAGAAAGAAAAAATTATGAATTAAATCGGGCTTTAGCAAGCGTGCAAAAGTTGATGAGAAGTCAGGCAGAAAATGGGTAATTCAGTCACAGATTTAAGCCTACAGCGGGACGAAAGAAACCAGCCTGCACAGCCTAATTTGAGAGTTCGCCTTCCCAAGCTTGAGCATGGTATTCTAGCAACAGGGAAAATTGACTTTCGGGAAGCAATTACCAACCACACCTAACACAGGAACCAAGCATGAACCGTGTCAGCATCAAGGGTGAGGAACACCCCATTAGGAAAATCTTTAGCGATGACTTTATGTTCACCATTCCCCTCTACCAGCGTCCTTATGCTTGGACAAATGAGCAAGCGGGAGAACTGCTGGAAGACCTCCTAACATCATTGGGAGATGGTAACGACACGATTGATCAACTCAACCCGTACTTTCTAGGCAGCATTGTTTTGATCAAATCTGGGCCGCCAGATGCTGAAGTTGTAGATGGTCAGCAACGTCTAACAACTCTCACCATACTACTAGCTGCTCTCCGAGCATCATTGCCAACACAACACGCCAATGACTTGACCACTTATCTATACCAAAGAGGCAGCTTAATCGCGGGTATAGATAATCGCTACCGTCTGACTTTGCGCGAGCGAGATGCAGAATTTTTCAAGGAATATATTCAAAATGAAGGTGGTATTAACAAGCTCCAAAAATTGAACAATGCTGAGCTGATGGATACTCAGAAGCTTATTAAAGAAAATGCACATTTATTCTTGCAACGTTTGCAGACGATCGCGGAATCCCACCGTATACGTCTTCAGGGTAAGCGCACCTCAAACGAAGTTGCCATCTAGGTTGTAGGACTGCTACTTTGAGAGAGTTCAGGGAGTGCTGC